>JACIWP010000045.1 GCA_014360855.1 Anaerolineae bacterium | reverse complement strand
GCCCCGACTGATCAGACGCGCTCTCTTCACCTACCGATGGTCTCTCGCCTATGAAAGTGGGTAAGAGTCAGGCAGTACGCCGGCATCGTCATTGACGGCCCCGGCATCAAGACGTAAAATAGGAGCATCGAGTACCCAGGAGAGGCGAAATCATGGCGCATGCATGGACAGCCGATCTGAAACAGCCCCAGCCGGCCGCTCCGGAACCCCTATGGTGGCGCATCTCTACTGGCTTATTGGTGGCTTCCGCGTATCTCTATAGCTTTGTCCAGACCGAGATAGATCCCGATCTGTGGGGCCACGTGCGCTTTGGCCTGGACGCCCTGCGGGCTGGGAGCATTGCCCGGAGCGACCCTTACTCGTACCTGACCGCCGGCGTGACCTGGATCAATCACGAGGTGCTGGCGGAATTGGCCATGGGTTGGGCCTACAGCCGTTGCGGAGCGCTCGGGTTAAACCTGCTTCGATTGGCCATTGGCGCCATCACGTTGGCGGTGATTGCGTGGCACTTGCGCCGGCGGGGTAGCACGACTGTCATCACCGCCAGCCTGGTCGTGCTCGCCATGTTCGACATGCAGGGACACCTGATGCAGATGCGCCCCCAGATTTTCACGCTCCTCTGCTTCATCCTCACCATCGTGGTATTGCAAGAGGCAGAAGAGCGAGGCCCCCGGATGCTTTGGTGGTTGGTGCCGATCTTCTGGCTCTGGATCAACACCCACGGCGGTATCCTCGCCGGCCTGGGCGTTGCCGGCGCATGGGCAGTCATCCGACTGTTCCAGATCGGCGTACAGCGGGAGACCCCTTTCTCGCATCGGTTGCGCGCCGGCCTGCATCTGGTCATTCCTTTGCTGGGAAGCCTGGCCGCTACCTGGATCACGCCGTATGGCCCGGGCTTGCTCGCGTTTCTGCTCCGCACCGCCACGGTGCCGCGCCCGGAAATATTGGACTGGCAGCCCTTGCACCTCTCCACTGGTCCGGGGGTCGCTTATCTGATTTGCCTGGCTGTCACACTGGCCGGCCTGCATTTCAGCCGGCGGCCCCGATCTGTCCCGCAGATGGGCATCTTCGCCATCATGGCCCTGGCGCCCTTCCTCGCTGTGCGCCACCTACCGCTGTTCGCGGGAGCCGCGATGCTTATCGCCGGCGAGCATGTGAACGACATGTGGACGCGTTGGCGCAGTGCTCACAGCCTGCGCCCCGGGCAGACCAGCCGGCTGTTCCAATACATCGTCATCGGCTCAGCCGTTGGCTTGGCCGTGGCCAGCGTGGCGCTCTCCATTCCTAAGATCACTTTCATCTCGATTCAGGCGGATGAGAACCCGTATCCCATTCGCGCGGTGATGCTGATTCGCCAAAACGTTCCCGAGGGGAACCTGGCGGTTCATTTTAATTGGGGGGAATATGCCATCTGGCATCTGGGGCCGGCGGTTAAAGTGTCCATGGACGGCAGAAGGGAGACGGTCTACCCGGAAGAAGTGTACCAAATGAACATCCGCTTTATGACCGGACTAGGGGAATGGGATACCTTGCTGGAACAATATCCGACCGATATGGCGCTGGTGCGCAAAGTGGATGCCACGTATAACCTGTTGCGCTGCAAACCGGGCTGGGTACTGGTCTATGAGGATGATATCTCAGCGCTGTTCGTGCGCCAGGACTTTCGCTATCGCCGGGCGCTGGAGGAGGCCGCGACACGGATCGCTGAGGAAGCGGTGAGTTTGCGTTTCCCTTGATCCCTCCTCGCCCTGAGTGCTCAACGGGGGATCGCGATCCCGTGAGGGGATGGGCCTGAAAGCCCTTGACGCTCCCCGCAAATGGATCGGGGATGGGTCTTCTGACCCAGATGTGCCGGCTATACTTTCTCCACATCCTCTTTTCGGAGGGTGTTAGACCTGCTGTTTCATCTCGATTTGCATATTTCCCCAAACGCGATTATAATATAGCCAGCATGGGCGGTTAGCTCAGCAGGCTAGAGCGCCACGTTGACATCGTGGAGGTCGTAGGTTCGAGCCCTATACCGCCCACCTTTGTACAGCGCCCGTGGCGCCGGCCGCGGGCCGTATATTTTACACGCGATGACCGGGACGAGTACGCCGGCCCACCGCCCACAGGGAGGAGGGGCCCTGGACTGCAAGCCCTTCCGGCAGTGCCGGCGGAAAACCACCCGCGAGCAGACGCCCCAACGGGCCTCGCCCAAGTAAGGCGTTCCGGCTGGCCCCGTTATCGGCCGCATGAGGATGCTGGCTGTCTGCCGGCATCGAAATTGGGTGGAACCGCGGGCCCTCTCGCCCCAATGGGGTGGAGGGCCCGTTACATTTATGCAGAACGTCCATCGCATACAGGGGGTGATCATATGAACGACCATCAGGACGAGAGACTGCACCGCATCCGACACTCCGCCGCCCACGTCATGGCCGATGCCGTGCTCGAGCTCTTCCCGGGCGCCAAGATCGGCATCGGGCCGGCCATCGCCGACGGCTTCTACTACGATTTCGACCTGCCGCGTCCGCTTACACCTGAGGACCTGGAGATCATCGAACAGCGCATGCGCGAGATCATCAAGGGAGGCTATCCCTTTGAGCGCAAGGTCGTCACGCCGGAGGAGGCGCGGGAGATTTTCAAGGACCAGCCGTATAAGCTGGAGCTGATCGAGGGGTTGGTCTCCGGCCGCGAGAACGAGGACGGCGAGGTGATCCAGGCGCCGGCGCAGGAGATCACCATCTACCGCCACCGCAATTTCACCGACCTGTGCAAAGGGCCACATGTGGAGAAGACCAGCGACATCCCCATAGATGGCTTCAAGCTCCTGAAGACCGCCGGCGCCTACTGGCGCGGGGACGAGCGCAACCCCCAGCTCCAGCGCATTTACGGCACCGCCTGGCTCTCGAAGGAAGAGCTGGATGCCTACCTCCAGCGGTTAGAGGAGATTGAGCGGCGCGACCACCGCCGGCTGGGCAAACAACTGGACATCTACTCCATTGACCTGGACATCGGCCCAGGGCTGGTGCTCTGGCATCCCAATGGCGCCATCATCCGCCACGAGATCGAGAATTTCTGGCGCAACGAACACCTGAAGCGGGGCTACAGCCTGGTCTACACGCCGCATATCGCCAGCGAGCGCATCTATGAAATCAGCGGCCACCTGGAGGCCTATGCGGACATGATGTACGCGCCCATGGAGATCGAGGGCCGGCCGTATCGCGTCAAGCCCATGAACTGCCCCGGCCATATCAAGATCTTCAAGAGCCAGTTGCGCTCCTATCGCGACCTGCCCATCCGTTATGCCGAACTGGGCACCGTCTACCGCTTCGAGCGCTCCGGTGTCCTGCACGGCCTCCTGCGGGTGCGCGGCTTTACCCAGGACGATGCCCATATCTTCTGCCGGCCGGACCAGCTTCAGGAGGAGATCGACGGGGTCCTGGACCTGACCGAGTTCATGATGTCCACTTTCGGTTATCGCTACAAGGCCTATCTCTCCACTCGACCGGAGAAATACATCGGCACGGACGAACAGTGGGAGTTCGCCACGGAGAAACTGCGCGCCGCGCTGGAACAGCGCGGCATGGAGTACGAGGTGGACGAGGGCGGCGGCGTCTTCTACGGCCCGAAGATCG
Organism: Anaerolineae bacterium; assembly: GCA_014360855.1. Classification (NCBI taxonomy): domain Bacteria; kingdom Bacillati; phylum Chloroflexota; class Anaerolineae; species Anaerolineae bacterium. The sequence continues at coordinate 11,259 of JACIWP010000045.1, read as the reverse complement.
ATACCAAGCTCTGGGACGCGCTGGGACGGGAATGGCAGGGGCCGACCCTGCAGTTGGACCTGAACCTGCCCGAGCGCTTCGATGTCAATTACATCGGCGAGGACGGTAAGGAGCATCGCGTCATCATCCTGCACCGCACGGTGTTGGGCTCCATGGAACGCTTCATCGGTGGACTGCTGGAGCACTATGCCGGCGCCTTCCCGCCGTGGCTCGCCCCGGTGCAGGCCATCTTTATCCCGATTGCCGACCGCCACAACGCCTACTGTCATGCCCGGGCAGAGCTACTGCGCCAGGCCGGCCTGCGCGTGCAGGTGGACGATTCCAGCGAGCGCATGAGCGCCAAGATTCGCCAAGCCCAGTTGCAGAAGATCCCCTATATGCTGGTGGTGGGAGATCGCGAGCTGGAGGCCGGCGCGGTGGCCGTGCGCCTGCGGAGCGGCGAGGACCTGGGAAGCGTCCCCTTCGAGACGTTCCAGCAACAGCTTACCGAAGCGGTACGCACCCGCCGTTTCGAGCTGTGGAAGTAGCCATCAGGTGACAGTCACCTCTGCGGTGACTGTCACCTGCTTTTTCCCAGGAGATGGGCATTCACCGCGCCCTTGGGGATGCGGCCGGCGATGATGTCTATCGCCTCCTGGCAGGCCTGGCGGTACAGCTCCACCGCCGCGTCCTCGGAATAGGCGGCGGTGTGCGGCGTGAGCACGACATTTTCCATCTGCCGCAGGGGGCTGTCCACCGGCAGTGGCTCTTCCTCAAAGACGTCAAGGCCGGCGGCCCCCAGCCGGCCGTCCTGCAGGGCGCGGATCAGCGCCTGTTCGTCCACCACCGGGCCGCGGCTGGTGTTGACCAGCACCGCCCCCGGCTTGACCATCCCCAGCTCCCGCTCCCCGATGAGATGCCAGGTCTCGGCATTCAGCGGCACATGGATGGAGATCAGGTCGGATTGGCGCAGAAGCGTCTCCAGGTCCACCAGGGAGACCGAATACGCCGCGGCGGTCTCGGGCTGGACGTACGGATCGTAGGCGAGATAGCGCAGTCCCAAGCCGGCGGACTTCTCCACCAGGGCGCGAGCGATGCGGCCGAAACCGACCAGCCCCAAGGTCAGGCCGCGCAGCCGGCGGGTGCGGAGGGCGTACTGACGTGACCATTCCCCGCGGCGCATGGAGCGGTCCTGCCCGACCACGCCGCGCAGTGCCGCCAACAGCAAGGTCAGGGCATGCTCGGCCACGTCCTCCAGGCAGTACTCCGGCACATTGGCCACCAGGATGCCGTGCGCGGTGGCGGTTTCCACGTCCACCGTGTCATAGCCGATGCCGGCGCGAATGATGCCCTTACAGCGGCGCAGTTGGGGGATGGTGCGGGCGTTCAGCAATTTGCGCAGGGATTGGATGATCACGACGTCGGCGTCCTGCGCGTGGGCGACGACCTCCTCCTCGGTGCGCCAGCGGCCGGCTTCCCAGGCGATGCCGGCGCTCGCCAGCAGTTCCGCCTCGCCGCCGCGCGGGCTGAACAGGTCCTCATCATAGTCCACCAGCACGACCCGGTGCATAGATCGCTCCTCATTTTATGTTATAGGTGACAGTCACATCCAAGGTGACTGTCACCTGACTTTCTCAGCGTTACAGGCCGGACAGGTCGGCGGTCTGGATGACGCGCTCCAGGTCCGCCTGGAGCTCCGCCGGCAGGCCCTCGATCTTCACGTTCAGGAACCCCCGCACGATGATGGCCACCGCGTCCTCTTTGCTGATGCCGCGCGCCATCAGGTACTCGATCTCCTCCTGGGCGATGCGCCCCACCGCCGCCTCATGGGACATATCCACGTCGGCGAAGCGGGTGCTCAGCTCGGGGATGGCGGAGATGATGCCGTCGTCGCGGAGCATCAGGCCGCGGCACTCGAGATGGGCCTTGACGCGCGGCGCCTCTCCCAGCAGATGGCCGCGGGCGATGATATGGCCGCCGGCGGATATGGAGCGGGAGATAATCTCGGCCCGCGTCTCCGGCGCCTGCAGGACCACGCGCGAGCCGACGTCAATATGTGACCCGGGCAGTCCGACGATGACACTGCTGAAGCGCGCCACAGCCCCCTTCCCGACCAGGTAGGCCGTCGGATAGGTCTGGATGCTCTGCACCGGCTCCATCAGCACGTAATTGGAGATGAAGGTGCCCCCTTCCTCCACCATGATGCTGGTGCGGGGCCGTACTTCCACATTCTCCCCCCAATTGTGGATCATGGTGAACGTCACCGTGGCGCCTTTCTTGACGTATATCTCCGTGATGCCCACGTGCAGGGCGGTGCGGACGTTGAGGTCCACCGCACAGCCTGTGATGATGTGCAGTTCGGCCCCCTCTTCGGCGATGATGAGGTTGTGCACCTTCTGGGCCAGGCCGTCCTGCCCGATGAAGAGGCACGCCTGGAGCGGGAAGGTCGAGCGGGCGCCGGCGCGCGCCCGGATAAAATAGCCTGTGTCCAGGTCCAGCTCCGCCGTGGCGGTGAACTTGTCGGCATCCACCGGCACCGCTTTCCACCAGAAGTCGCGAACATCGGGATAGCTCTGCAGTGCCTGCTTGATGTCCAGGATCTCCAGGTCCTGGATGTTCTGCCGGCGGTGCACCACCGAATGATCCATGACGATGAGAGAGCCGGCGCGCTGGCGCTCCGTGACGTCAATGCCGGCCTTGGTCATGCGCTGACGCTGGGGCTCCGGCAGTTTGCTCAGGTCCTCGACCGGAGGATGCTCGCCGGCCTCATCGCGGTAGCGCCGCAGGTCCACGTCCGGCCCGATGGACGCCGGCTTTTCCAGCGCCCGGCGCGCCTTCTCCTTTATATCCTCTGTAACACGCGACATGTCACGCACTCCTCGTAACCGTGCTGGCGGATATTCTGCAGGATTTCCCGCGGGTTGCCGGAGCACTGGAGGACCCCATTGCACAGCACGTGCCCGCGGTCGGCCTCGATGTAGTCCAGGATGAAACCGGTATGGGTGATGATGAGGCCAGAGACGCGGCGCTCGTAATGGTGGTGGGTGGTCTTCTGCAGGAGCTCGGCGATGATCTGGCCGATGAGCTGGATGTTTTCCAGGTCCACGCCGGATTCCGGCTCATCCAGCATGACCAGGCGCGGCGATTGGGCTTTGAGCTGGAGCAGTTCGGAGCGCTTGATCTCGCCGCCGGAGAAGCCGGCATTGACGTCGCGATCAAGATGCTCCGTCAGGTTGAGCCGGCGGGCCAGTCCCTCGATGTCCAGGTTGTCGCCGTTGCCGGCGGCCAGCCGCACCATGTCCCGCAGGCGCACACCGTGCAGGGTGGGAGGCCGCTGGAACGCCATGCCGATGCCCAGCCGTGCCCGCTCATAGGGCGGCAGATGGGTGATGTCCTGGCCGTCGAACAGGATGCGGCCCTGCGTCACGCGGTAGCCCGAAAGCCCCATGATGGTGTTCAGCAGGGTTGTCTTGCCCGAACCATTGGGGCCGAAGAGGATATGGGTCTCCCCTTCCGGGATGACCAGATCAACCCCGTGGAGGATTTCCCTATCTTCCACCGAGACGTGCAGGTCCTGGATTTCCAGCAGTGGTTTTTTCATACGCTTACCTCTCTGGCGAAATTGCCGGCAGGGGCTGGGGTATCCTATCATCGCGCAGGCCCGCCGGCATGTACTTTGTTGCTATGCGCCGTCATGATCTCTGCTCAGCCTGTCCAGCAGGGTCAGGACGCCCCACAACAGCAGGAGCAGGAGCACGCCGGCCCCCATGCAGAGCATCCCGCTGAGCCAGGCCCCGCCGCCGTAGAAGGCGTAGATCAGCCCGCCGCCGATCACGAACAGGATGAGAATGCCGGCGGTGATGAGCCGGCGCTCGGTCTGGGCGCGATGCCGGCGCGGATCAAACAGCTGGGCCATGCTTCCCTTCTACAGGACATATGCGGTAAGTGCAATCTATTATACACCCGAACGGGCAGAGGAGGAAATTGTTAGGGGGCTGGATAGGCCCTACCGATGTTGCCCGCACGCAGGACCCCCCTGGCCCCCATGTATAGCGGCATTATCCTACCCTACTGGGAGAACCGCCCCAGTGTCCCCGGCACAATACGCAGGAGGTCCTCGGTGCGCAGGAGGAGGCCGGCCTCGGGCACGCCGGCGCTGATGGCCACGAACTCTTCCTCCAGTATTTCCTCATCCACCATCACCTGTGCCCAGCGCTGGATGCCCACCGGCGAGATGGCGCCTACGGTCAGGCCGGTGCGGCCGGCGATTTGTTCCGCCGGCAGAAGGCGGACCGAGGGGTTGCCGAGGCTTTGGCGCAGACGTACCAGGTCGAGCCGGCGGTGGCCAGGGATGAGCACCGCCAACAGCCGGCCCTGGTTATCCACCGCCAGCATGACCTTGACGATCTGGGAGACGCGCACGCCGCGCTCTTCGGCCGCTTCCTCCGTGGTGAACACCGGCCGGCTGTGCGGCCGCACGGCAAATGGGATGCCGGCGGCCTCCAGCGCCTGCGTGACCGGGGTTTGGATAGGCTCGGCCATATCAGCCTGCCCCGGACGGCGCCAGCGCCGGGCCGGCGTTGGGCGTGCCTTGCCCGGCCGGCAGTACCAGCCGCTCGATGGCCTCCAGCCGGCGGAACTGGCTCATGTACAGTTGATAGTAAAAGCCGCGCTGCTGCAGTAATTCCTCGTGCGTGCCCCGCTCGATGATCTGCCCTTCGTGCACCACCAGCACCAGGTCCGCGTGCCGGATGGTGGACAGGCGGTGGGCGATGACAAATGACGTGCGGCCTTCCATCAACTTCAGCAGGGCTTCCTGCAGATGGATCTCCGTGCGGGTGTCCACACTGCTGGTGGCCTCGTCCAGGATGAGGATGCGTGGGTTCGCCAGGATGGTGCGGGCGATGGCGATGAGCTGGCGCTGTCCCTCGCTCAGGTTACTGCCGCGCTCCGAGATATCGGTTTGGTAGCCTTCCGGCAGGCGGCGGATGAACTGGTCGGCGTTGGCCAGCCGGGCGGCCTCGATGACCTCCTCGTCGGTGGCATCCAGCCGGCCGTAGCGGATGTTCTCCATAATGGTGCCGGAGAAGAGGAACGGTTCCTGGAGCACGATGCCCAACTGCCGGCGCAGGCTGTCCTGGGTCACATCGCGGATGTCGATGCCGTCAATAGTGATGCGGCCGGCGTCCACGTCATAGAAGCGTGCCAGCAGGTTGACGATGGTGGTCTTGCCGGCGCCGGTGGGGCCAACCAGCGCGATGGTCTGGCCCGGTTTCGCCTCCAGGCAGATATCCTTCAGCACCGGCACACCCGGCACATAGCTGAAATAGACATGGTCAAACACCACATGCCCCTGGATGGGGGGCATTTCGATGGCGTCCGGCTTGTCAACGATGTCCGGGCGCACGTCCAGGAGCTGGAAGATGCGCTCCGCGCCGGCCATGGCCGCCTGAAACTGATTGTAGAGGTCCGAGAGGGAGCGCACCGGCTCAAAGAATCTGCGGGCATAGGTGATGAAGCTGACGATGACGCCGATGGAGATGACCTGACGGATGGCCAGCCAGCCGCCCATGCCGACTACCACCGCGATGGCCAGGGTGCTGATGGCGCTGATGGCAGGGGGCAGGAGGGCGATATAGGTCTCGGCGAGCGTGCCGGCCTTGCGCACCCGGGCGCTGGTTTGGTCGAAGCGCTCGATGGTCGCCTGTTCGCGGCGGAAGGCCTGGATGGTGCGCACGCCGGCGATGGTCTCCTCGCTGACCGCGTTCAGCGAGCCAATGGCCCACTGGGTCTCGCGGAAGGCCCGCCGGGAGAGCCGGGCCAGCGAGGCGGCTGTGAACAGCATCAGGGGCAGTACCAGGATGGTCACCAGAGTCAGCGGCACGCTCAGGGTCAGCATGGCGATGATGATGCCGAGCAGGGTGAGGATGTTGGAGAGCAGTTGGGACAGCACGTTCGAGATGCCGCGGTTGATGGCTTCCACGTCGTTGGTGATGCGGCTCATCAGGTCGCCGGCCTCGTTCTGGTCGAAGAAACGCAGGGAAAGGGCCTGTAAATGGTCGAAGATATCCTGCCGGATGGCGCGCAGGATGCGCTGGCTGACGATGGTCAGCCAGTACCCCTGGACAAAGCTCAGCAGTCCGCCGGTCAGGAACACCCCCAACATGATGAGCGAGAGACGCGCCAACTGCGCCAGGCTCCCGCGGGCGATGGCGGTGTCAACCGCATAGCCGAAGAGATACGGGTTCACCAGGTTAAAGCCTGTGGTGATGACCAGCAGGATGCCGATGCCTACCAGCGAGGCCAGATGCGGTTTCAGATAGCGCATCAGCCGGCGGGTGGTGCCCTTCAGGTCCTTAACGCTCTCGATGCGCATCGGACCGCCTGGGCCGCCTGACCGGGGGCCGCCCGGCCCCCCGCGCTGGGCCAATGCTTGCGGAGCACGCTGTATCATAGGTGTCAACTCCTCGCGATAGTGTCTGCGGCGCGTGGATCGCCGGCGGCCGGCGCCGCGACCTCAAACTCGGCCTGCTCGGCGTCGGCGTGCATCTGCGAATAATAGATGTCCTGGTACACCGGGTTCGTAGCCAGCAGGGAGAGATGGGTACCGATGCCGACAATCCGTCCCCGTTCCAGCACGATGATCTTGTCCGCGTGTAGGATGGAGCTGATGCGCTGGGCGATGATGAAGTTGGTGCGGCCGCGGCGTATCTCTTCCAGCGCCTGCTGGATCTTGTACTCGGTCTCCATGTCCACACTGCTGGTGCTGTCGTCCAGGATGAGGATGCTGGGATTCATGACCAGGGCGCGGGCGATGGCGATGCGCTGGCGCTGTCCGCCGGAAAGGTTGCGGCCGCGCGCCTCCACCCAACTGTTGTAGCCGTCGGGCATGGCCATGATGAAGTCGTGCGCCTGGGCGGCTTTGGCGGCGGCAATGATTTCCTCGTCCGTAACATCCGGCCGGCCGAAGGCGATATTGTCGCGGATGGTGCCCTCGAACAGCACGATTTCCTGCGGCACGATGCTGATCTGCCGGCGCAGGTCATCAAAGCTCACTTCGCGCACATCCACGCCGTCGATCGTGACTCGGCCGGCGGTGACATCGTAGAAGCGGGGGATGAGGTATATCAGGGTAGATTTGCCGGCGCCTGTCGCCCCTACGATCGCCACCGTCTCACCCGGCTCGGCCACGAAGGAGATATCCTGAAGCACATCCTCACTGCCGGAGCCGTTATAGCGGAAGAAGACGTGCTCGAAGGCCACGCGGCCCTGGATGGCCGGCAGGCGCTTGGGTTGGGCCGGCTCCTGCACTGCCACGGGGATGTCCAGGATCTCGCTGATGCGCTCCGCCGAGGCGGCGGCGCCGGAGATGAAGGCGATCATCATGCTCAGCATCAACAGGGGGAACATGGTGCTCAGCACGTAATTATTGAAGGCTACCAGCTCGCCGACGGTGAGCTGGTTGGCGATGACCTCACTGCCGCCCAGCCACAGCACCAGCAGGGAGGCGGCGTTCATCAGGAGGAAGAGCACCGGGAAGGCGATGGATATCATCAGGCCGGCGCGCACCGCCTGCTGGTAGAGGTCCTGGTTGCGGTCCGCGAAGCGCCGGCGCTCGAAATGAGCGCGCACAAATGCCCGCACGACCTTGACGCCGGCCAGGTTCTCCTGGAGCACGGTGTTCAACGCCCCCAGTTTCTCCTGGATGCGCTTGAAGAGGGGGCGCACTTTGCCGGCGAAGACCGCCATAAACCCGAGCATTGCCACCATGATCACCAGGATGATGTACGCCAGGCTCGGCTTGGTCAGGTAGATCATGATGACACTGCCGATGACCATCAGTGGGGCGCGGGTCAGCATGCGCATGCTCATGGAGACCAGCATGCGCACCATCTCCACGTCGCTGGTGACGCGCACCATCAACTGGCCGGTCTGCATATGGTCCAGTTCGGGATAGGAGAGCGTCTGGATGCGCGCAAACAGCGTGTGGCGCAGGTCATACCCGAAGCCCTGCGAGGAGCGGGCGGCGAAGACGCCGGTGATGGTAGCGAAAAGCACGCGCAGTACGGCAAAGGCGACCATCAGCAAGGCGGAGGTCAGCACGACCTGCGTGTTCCCCACGCGGATGCCCTGGTCAATGGCGCGCTGGGCCAGCCGCGGTACCGCCAGGTCCAGCGGCACAGTGAGCGCGGTGGCCAGGATGCCGGCCGCCACCATCCAGCGGTAGGGTTTAAGGTAGCGCAATACTTTCCAAAGGGCGTTCATCGGCGGTTACACCTCTGAGGTACAATGTGATGAGTCGTAATGTGGTCTGCCAGATGGCGGCAAACTGTTCTTCGGAAATCAGCCCGCCGGCCAGATAGGCCAGCGGTCCGTTGGCCATGGCCAGCACAACCAGTGCCGCCTGCGCAGGTTCACTCCCGGGGGCGAACTGCCCCTGCTCCATCCCAATTTGGATGACCTGCGTGAGATGGGAGACATGTTCCTGGAAGCGGCGCTGGAGCTCCTGCCGGCGCGGGTCGTCATGCGCCGCCGGCGTCAGGATCAGGCGGTAAAAGGCCGGCTGGCGGCGCGCCATGTTGGCATAACAGTTCAGGTTCTCCTGCAGGACTTCCAGTGCCTGGCCGGCGCGGGCGCGCTCCAGCGCCTCCTGCCGGCGCTCCATGATGCGCGCCATCTCGCGCTCGCGCAGCGCGTCCAGGATGCTCTGCCGGCTGGGGAAATAGTTGTATAATGTCATATGAGAGACGCCGAGAATGCCGGCGATGCGCCGTATCGTCACGCTCTCCGGCCCACCTTCATGCACCAGGGAGTGGGCCACGTCCAGGATTTTCTGGCGCATCATCGCGACCTGCTCCGGACTGCGCGGAGGTCTGGGCATACAGCCGCTCCTTTCTCAACGGAGGAAAGGACTAAAATTTACAACGTAAAAATTATATCCGCCGGCGGCAAAGTGTCAAATACGCGGCGTGCAGTGACTGTCTCCTGGTACGCCGGGCGCCGGAACGCTCGGCGCAGTGCCGGCGTCTATAATGTATAGGCATCGGCCTTGTGAGAAAGGGGAGAAGAAGATGAGAGCACCGGAGGATTGGCGGCCCAGGATGGACCCGGAGGAGGAAGCGCCGGCCGGGGGCGGTGTCCCGTCCTGGCTGGTAATACTGGCGGTTGTCCTGCTGGCGGCTGCGGTGGTGCTGGCCGGCGTGGCCGGGTATATCCTCTTCCAACAGGCTCAGCGCGGGCGTGTCACCCCCACACCCCTTGGCCCGCAGATAGCGGTCGCGCCGGCCTCCGCGCGCCCGGGTGATATCGTCGAGGTGTCCGGCTCGGGCTGGCCGGCGCTGGCCACCGTGAAAATCTCGCTGGCGCCCCAGGGACAGCCGGCCGCCACGACGCTGTACACCACTGCCCGGGCGGACGCTAACGGGCGGTGGAGCCTGCGCTTTGCCCTGCCGCCCACACTGCCCTGGTCCCTGCCGGCCGCCGTGGACATCCTGGCCCAGGTAGAAGGCCAGGCCGCGGAAGCCCGCGCCGTCCTGCAGGTGGAGGCGGCCATGAGCATGGCGACGCCGACGCTGGCGCCCATCTGGACTGCGCCGGCGACCGTGGTGCCCACACTGCCCCCGACGATAGCGGCCAGCCCGACCGTGCCGTCCTATACGCCGGCGCCCACTGCCACCTTCACACCGCTACCGCCCACCCCCACACCGATTGTCTTCCCGCCGACGGCGACGCCCACGCGCCTCCCGCCCACACCCACGCCGCGTCCGCCGACCCCTACGCCCATCATCCCGCCGCCCACACCGACGGCCTTCTTCGGCTGGAAGGGGGAATATTACGCCAATGTGAACCTGGCGGAGCCGGCCGCGCTGGTGCGCGATGACCCGTATGTGGACTTCAACTGGGCTGGCGGCGCGCCCTGGCCGGGCCTGCCGGCGGACTATTTCTCCGCCCGCTGGACGCGCTCCATGTACTTTGATGCCGGCACGTATCTGTTCCGCATCACCGTGGACGACGGCGTGCGCTTCTGGATCGACGACCAGCTTATCGTGAACGAATGGTACGTCGGCGCGGCGCGCACCTTTGAGCGCAGTGTCTCCCTATCCGCCGGCTATCACTATTTGCGCCTGGAATATTTCGAGTCCGCCGGCGTCGCGCTCATCCGGCTGGCCTGGGAGCCGGCCCCGCTGTACCCGGACTGGAAGGGGGAGTATTTCGGCAACCCGGACCTGGCCGGCGCCCCCGTGGTGGTGCGCAACGATCCAGCGGTGGATTTCGACTGGGGCGAGGGATCGCCGCGCCCGGAACTGCCGGCCGACAACTTCTCCGTGCGCTGGACCCGCCAGCTGTGGCTGGAAGAAGGCCCCTATCAGTTCCGCGCCCTGGTGGATGACGGCGTGCGGTTATGGGTGGACGGCAAGCTGGTCATCAATGCCTGGGTGGACGGCCCGGTGCGGGAGGTCAGCGGGCACATCTATCTCGCCGGCGGCTCCCATGAGATGCGGGTCGAATATTACGAGCGGACCGGCCGGGCGGTAGTGCGGCTCTCATGGGAACGCCTGGCGACTTTCCCGGCATGGCGGGGGGAGTATTACGCCAACCCGACTTTGGCCGGCCCGCCGACGCTGGTGCGCAACGACCCCACCATTGATTTCGACTGGACGGCGGCGCCGCCGGCGCCCTTCATGCCCCGCACGAACTTCTCCGTGCGCTGGGTGCGCTGGGTGGATTTCGGGGCCGGCGGCTGGACGCGCTTTGCCGCCGGCGCGGACGACGGCCTGCGTATCTGGGTGGATGGCCAGCTCCTGCTCGATCAGTGGCGCGACCAGCCCTATACCGAATGGGCGGTGGACCGCTGGATGGCGCAGGGCTGGCACGAACTGCGCGTCGAATACTATCAGCGCGACGGCGTGGCGAAGGTTCGTCTCACATGGGGGGCGGTGACGCCGCCAACCCCGACGCCTGTCCCGCCCACGGCCACGCACACGCCGGCGCCGCCCTCGCCAACGTTTACTCCGACGCCGGCGCCCACCCTCACGCCCATCCCCACCCGGACAGGGACGGTGGTGCCTCCCACCTCGACCTTCACCCCATCGCCGGCCTGGCCCACCGTCACATCGGAGGCCGCCGGCATGCGTCAGCTCCGCCTCCAGCCCTGGGTGATACAGCCCGGGGAGATGGTGCAAGTGCAGGGATTTGACTGGCCGGCCGGGGCAAAGGTACTGCTGGGCTGGAGGGAGCAGGACGCCGGCCGCGAGGATATCGTCTGGCTGGCGGAAGCCC
>JACIWP010000044.1 GCA_014360855.1 Anaerolineae bacterium | reverse complement strand
GAGGGTGCTCGCAGGGCAGAAAAAGGGGGCCGCCGGCATGCACAACATGCCGCGCTGGCCTCCTTTCCCCATCCGAAAATGCCCTAAATGTTAAATCGCAACCCGCAGACAGAAGGGGTCAGTCAGGATTCTCGGAATCATCCTGCGGCAGGTCCGGGAAGGCGATGACGGAGTAGCGCACCCCCAGGTACGGCCGTGAGGCATCATCCGGGTGCGGCGCCAGAGTCACGGTGATCTCGCGCCGGCGCCCCCGCTCCCATACCGTCAGTGTGACCTTGTCGCCGGGCTGATGTTCGGCCAGCGCATCGGCCAGGGAATAGGATTGGCTCAGCCGCTCCCCGTCCACCGCCAGGATGATGTCGCCGCGGCGCAGGCCGGCCTTGTCCGCCGGCGAACCCTCCATCACGTCCGTGATAAGGGCCGCGCCGCCCAGCCGGGGCATGGACGGGATGGTCGGGGTCGGCACTTTCTCCGGCACCAGGAATTCCGGGGTCGGGATAATGCGTTCCCAGGGCGCTTTTTCCTCCAGGTCCCGCACGGCCCAGCGGCCGGCCAGGAAGCCGGCGACGGCGCCGGCCATACAGCCCAGTATCAGGCTGAGCACCACACCACCTATGACAACCGCCCAAATCCAGCCCTGCTGCTGTCGCTGTTCGGTCATAATTCCACCCCCTTACGCAGTGCGGTTCGGGTTGGACGAACAAGCTCGTCCTTGCATGTAATTTATATTATACCACGGATACATTAAAATGAGCTTAATGCGCTGGTAACCTCACTGCCCGGCCTGCGCTGGGGACGCGAACAGGTCGCGCAGCGCCTCTAAGCGGTTCTCCAGGGTGATGCGGAAGTCCTTGCGGAAGAAGAGCTGGTCATACAGCCGGCCCATGAACCCGCCTAACAGCCGGTATTCCAGACGCAGGGTGACCAGCGTGCCCTCATCGTGCGGCTCCAGGATCACATGTTCGTGCCACTGTGCGCCGGCCTGCTCGGCGGTCACATGCTGATAGGCCAGGTGCCGCGTGGGCTCCCAATGGGTTACCTGGCAGGTCATGCGGAAGGGCCGGCCGCGCAGAAGGCCGTGGTCCTCCCACTGACTGCCCAGGCCAATGGGAGGCGGGGAGATCAGCCGGCGCTCTTTGAGGTCCGGCATCCAGGCCGGCGCCCGGCTCGCGTCGCTGACCACCTGCCAGACAGCTTCCGGCGGTGCGGGGATATACAACGATGCCTCAATGATGGGCATAGAGGTCTTCCTCGAATCAGGTGGTTGGCACCGGATCACGTGCCTTGCGTCGGTACGGGATGGGGTCACGCCATTGTGCCCCATCCCATGGCAGGCGCGGCTGGCTCAGGCCGCCTGGCCCGAAGGCCGCGGCGTCAGCGTGTTCCGCAGAAGGGGGCGGAACTTGTAGCCGTAGATGATCTGGCCGTCCTCACCCTCTTCACGCAGTTTGCGCGTCACCATCTCGACCGGCATGCCGATGTGCACCTCGGCCGGGTCTACGTCGGTGAGCTGGGCGGTCACCAGCGGACCCTCCTCCAACTTCACGAGGGCGACGGTATAGGGCGCGAACTCCTCAAAGCCCTCCGGCGGCTGGTAAATGGTGGAAAAGGAATACACCTCTCCGCGGCCGCTGAAGGTGAAGGGGTCGGACGCCGGCCGAGTGCACTCCGGGCAGACGTCCCGCGGCGGGAAAATCTTGGCGCCGCACTTGTGGCAGACCTCGCCCACCAGGGCGTAGCGCTGTGTTCTCGTTCTCCAATACGCAGGAATTCCCATTGCATTACCTCCAGGACATGGTCCTCAAATTGTCATGCTTCCAAAATGGTGGTGATGACCGTGGCGCCGCTTCCGCCGATGTTCTGCGCCATGCCCAGCCGGGCGTTCGGAACCTGGTTGGCGCCGGCGCGCCCGGTCACCTGCTGTGCAACCTCAATCACCTGATACACGCCGGTGGCCCCCACCGGATGCCCACGCCCTTTCAGCCCTCCCATGGTGGAGATGGGGATGCGGCCGTTCAGGGCGATGGCGCCGTCCATGGCCAGGCGCACCCCCTCGCCGCGGCGGGCAAAGCCGGCCGCCTCCAGGGAGAGCGCGGCCATGATGGTGAAGGCGTCGTGCAGTTCGAACAGGTCAATGTCTGCCGGCGTGACGCCAGCCCGGGCATAGGCCTTCTGCACCGAGATATAGGCCGCCTCGAGAAACAGCGGATCGCGGCGGTCGTGCAGGGCCAGCGAATCGGTGCCCACCTCACAGGCCCGGATGTGCACCGGATACTCGCTGAAGGAGCGCGCCTGATCGGTCGGGCACAGCACCACCGCCGCCGCGCCGTCGGCCACCGGCGAGGAGTCGAGCAGGTTGATGGGGTCGGCGATCATGCGGGCCTGCACGAACTCCTCTTTGGTGATGGGCCGGCGGAACATGGCATACGGATTGTTGACCGCGTTCTGGTGCGCGGTGATGGCGAAGCCGGCGAAATCCTCATGCCGCACGCCGAACTCGTACATATAGCGCCGCATCAGCAGGGCGTTGATGGAAACGAACGAAAGTCCATGCGGCGTCTCGTAGTCCGCATCGGCGGCCTCCGCCAGGGCGGTGGTGATGGAATTGCCGATGGCATCGGTCATTTTCTCCAGGCCGACGACGATAACCAAGTCGGCCGCCCCCGAGGCCACCGCCAGGTAGCCGGCCCGCAGGGCCGCCGCGCCCGAGGCACAGGCCGCCTCCACCCGAAAGGCCTCGATGCCCCGCAGGCCCACGAAGTCCGCCACCAACGCCCCCAGATGGTGCTGGCCGGAGGTCTCGCTGGCGATCATATTGCCCACATACAGGGCATCGGCGCGATCGATGCCGGCGTCCTGCATGGCCGCCAGAACCGCCTGCGCCGCAATATGACGCAGGGAAAGCTCCCAATGTTCCCCCACCGGGGTCTGTCCGAATCCGATAATGCTCACGTCCCGCAAGGTGATCTCTCCATGCTCCAGGTCGTGCGATTAATGCATGTGCAGTTTGCGCCGATAGCGCACGTACAGTCCGTAGTCAATGGGCTTGCGCCGGCTGATGTACTCCCGCGTGAGGTAGGCGCGCTCGCGGCGATCCTCGATGGCCTCCGTCACCCGCAGGGCAAAGGCATCACTGCCGGCGCCGGAACCGAACGACACGAGCAGGATGCGGTCGCCGGGTTTGGCCACATCCAGCGTGGCCGAGAGACCGATGAGCGAGGAGCCGGCGTAGGTGTTGCCGATATCCCCCACCAACAGGCCGGGCCGGATCTGCTCCGGCCGGAAGCCCAGCTTCTTGGCCGCCTGCTGGGGGAACTTGAGGTTGGGCTGGTGGAAGACGGCGTAGGTGAAATCCTCGGGCCGGGCCCCCAGCTCTTCCATCAGCGCCTGGGCGGCGGCCAGGATGTGCTTGAAATACGCCGGCTCGCCGGTAAAGCGGCTCCCGTGCTGAGGATAGTGTTGATATGGCCGGCGGAAGAAGTCGGGCGTGTCGGTGACGTAGCTGAAGGAACCCTCAAAGACGGTCAGGGATTCCTCGGCCGGCCCGACGATGTAGGCCGCGCCGCCGGCGGCCGCCGTGTATTCCAGGGCATCTCCCGGCCGGCCCTGCGCGGTATCCATGCCGATGGCCAATGCGTAGCGCGCCATGCCGGAGCCTACCAGCCCGATGCTGGCCTGCAGGGCCTCGGTGCCGGCCTTGCAGGCGAATTCCCAATCGCCGGCCAGGGTGTGCGGCACGATGCCCAGCGCCTCCGCCACAATGGTGGAAGTGGGTTTCACGGCATAAGGATGCGATTCGCTCCCCACCCAGACCGCGCCGATGTGTTGGGGGTCCACGCCGGCGCGCTGGAGGGCGTTGCGCGCCGCCTCGATGGCCATGGTGGCCGTGTCCTCATCCAGGCCGGGCACCGATTTTTCCCGCACCGGCAGGACATCCTCCCCATTTTTCCAGACGCGCGCTACCTCGCTGGCCGGCAGACGGTAGCGCGGCACATACGCTCCATATCCGATAATCCCAACGTCCTTGACAGGCTTCATAGAATCCCCGATGTCTCCCAACGTCCTCAAGAAGATGCGGTAGCAGAGGCGGAGCGCCGGCCCTGGCGCAGTTCGGCCAGCAGGGCAGCCGCCCGCTCACTGCGGATGTTATTCTCTTCCAGCATGCGCTGGACGATCCAGGTGATCTCTTCTCCCTGGGCGCCGGCGGCCATGGCAAGCTGTCGCGCATGCAGGGACATATGCCCGCGCTGAATACCCTCGGTGGCCAAGGCGCGCAGGGCGGCCAGATTCTGGGCCAGACCAACGCTCGCCACCACTTCCGCCAGCTCGCGGGCGCTCTGCACCCCCAGGATTTTCAGGGCGATGCGGGCCATCGGGTGGGCGCGGGTAGCGCCCCCGACGATGCCCAACGCCAGGGGCAGTTCCAGCGTGCCCACCAGGTCGCCGGCAGTGTTCTTCTCCCAGTGCGACAGGCTGGTGTACTGCCCGAAGCGCGCCGCGTACGCGTGCGCGCCGGCCTCCACCGCCCGCCAGTCGTTGCCGGTGGCAAGGACCACCGCATCAATGCCGTTCATGATGCCCTTGTTATGGGTGGCGGCGCGGTATGGGTCCACTGCCGCCAGCGCATAGGCCTCGATAATGCGCTCCACCACCAGCTCGCCGGGAAAGTCGCCGAAGGCCAGGGCCGATGCCGGCACGACGGCTTTGGCGCGCGCCAGCCGGCGGTCCGCCAGGTTGGACAGGATGCGCAGGTTGACCCGCCCGCCGGTGATCTCCTCCACCGCCGGCGCCAGCCGCTCGGCCACGGTATTGACGGCGTTGGCGCCCATGGCATCGCGGCAGTCGAAGAGTATATGCACCACGAGCATGGGGCCGGCCGGCGTTTCCGGGAAGATGCGCACCTCGATATCGCGCGCCCCGCCGCCGCGCTGGACGATGCTCCCGCCGGCCTCATCGGCCAGGCGCATCAGGCGCTGGCGCGCCTCCAGGACCGCGTGGCGCGCGCCCCACAGGTCCGGGACCTCCAGCGCCTGGATCTGGGCGATCATGATCGGTTCGTCGGCATGGGCCTGGAAGCCACCGCCTTCGCGGGCCAGGCGGGCGGCGAAACTGGCGCCGGCCACGACCGAGGGTTCCTCAATGGCCATGGGCACCAGGTAATCGCGGCCGTTGACCCGGAAGTTGGTGGCGATGCCCAGCGGCAGGGCATAGGTGCCGACGACATTCTCGATCATCTGGTCGGCCATCTGGCGCGATAAAACGGCCTCCCCCATGAGGAAGGCCTGCTCTTCCTGGGACAGGCCGGCCCATTTGGCGACGATGCCGGCGCGTTCGTCCATGGGAAGCTGATAAAAGCCGGGTAAGCGCGATGTTTTCTCGTCCATGACCGCCTGATTCTGCGATTTTCGCGCACATGAAAAAGCCTCGGCAGGGCGCGAGGCTTTTTCAACACAGGCATACTATAGCATTTGGGAACTGTCAAAATCTATCAAAAAGCTTTCAAGGCCTTTCAGAACGCGTCAGAAAAGGCAGTCTCAACTGCCCCTCTTCTCCCGGGGAGCGGATGAACATCCGCCTTCGTTCGCCGGCAGTGCGGCATGCTCCGCCAGCAGGGCGCGGATGCGCGAGACGATCATGTCCAGCGCCACCACATTGTACCCGCCCTCGGGGATGATGATGTCCGCATAACGCTTGCTGGGCTCCACGAACTCCAGATGCATGGGGCGCACCGTCTCCAGATATTGGCGAATGACCGATTCCAGCGAGCGGCCCCGTTCCTGGATGTCGCGCTGGAGCCGGCGGATGAACCGGATGTCCGCATCGGTGTCCACGTAAATGCGCACATCCATCAACTGGCGCAGGACCGGGTCCACGAAGATCAGGATGCCCTCAATAAGGATGATGGGACGGGGTTCCACGCGGCGGGTGCTCTTCGTGCGCACGTGCTGGGTGAAATCGTAGACCGGGATCTCCGCCGGCTGGCCGGCCAGCAACTGCCGGATATGCTGAATCAGCAGATCGGTCTCCAGCGAGTCCGGATGGTCGAAGTTGATCTTCATGCGCTCTTCCGGCGGCAAATGCGATAGGTCCTTGTAATAGGAATCGTGCTGGATGTAGGCGATATTCTCCTCGCCCACGCGCCGCAGGATCTCGTTGGCCACCGTGGTCTTGCCCGAGCCGGTGCCGCCGGCCACCCCAATCACGATGGAACGCTTCTTCTCTGTCATACCCCCTCCCTTTCTACCATACCGCTTATCCCAGCCACCAGCGCAGGATGCCCCAGGCGCCGAGGCCCACCGCCGTCCAGGCCAGCATCAGGTCTACCAGCCAGGCCGAGGGATTGCGGCGCTCGGCCTGGTGCCAGGAGCCGAGGAGCAGGAGGAACACCGCGCCGGCAAATCCCAGCAGTGCCGGCGCCTGCACATCCAGGCTTTCGCTCCCCAGCCAGGCCGCGCCCACCAGCAGGACGGCGAGGCTGAAGACCAGGCGCAGGCGGAGGTCCAGCGGCCGCCGGCGGGCCTCGCCCCGACGCCGCATCTGCAGGGTCATCCAGACTGCGCCGGCCAGTGCCAGCGCCCAGCCGAGGAACATCAACCAGGCAGACCAGGGGATATTCATCACAACACCTTCAGCGTGTCGAACCACTCGCGATGTGTCTCGTCCACAGCACTGCATTCCCATTGGACGACGGCCACGTGCCGCACAGTGCGGAAGCGCCAGCACTGCCAGCCGGCCGGCGTCATCAGCGAGAGCAGGATGCCCGCGACAGCCAGAAGCCCCCCGCCCCACAGCATGCCGCCGGCCGGCGCGTACCCTATGTTCAGGACGACATAGTGGTCCAGCTCAAAGAACAGGCGCTCCCCGTCCAGCTCCACCGCGCCGCGCCTCTCCCAATCCCGTTCGAGCGCCGGCGCGGCCTCGCCGGCCCGGTATGCTTCCAGGTGAATTTTCCCGTCCGCCAACTGCAGGCGGAAGACACTGCCGGTGGCAAGGGAGCGGAAGTAGCGCTCGGACTGCCCGGGGGCGAAGGCCAGGCTTAATGTGGTGCCGGCCTCTCCCACTCGCGGATGCGCTTCCAGCCGCGCCGGCGTGCCGTCCGGTGCCGTGCCGGACACCCGCACCAGCGGTCCGCGGGAGCGGAGCCGGATGGAAAGGGCCAGGTGCCGAAGTGCAGGGGAGTTATCCGTCAGGATGCCCTGAAAGACAGGGTGTCCGCGCTGGAACAACGTCACCTGCTCGGCCGGCCAGGCCGCATCCCCACCGCGCACCTGCAGATGTTCTACCCGCAGGGAATAATCCCCTCGGCTGAGCGGCACTATCTCACCGGGAGGGAGGGCCAGTTCCGGGAGGCGCCAGCCCCAGCCGGCATTCAGCACCAGCGCCAGGAAAATGACCAGCGCGCCGAGATGTCCCACCACGCCGGCCGGCCAGGGCACCGCACGCAGTTCTGTCTCCCTCTCCCCGCCGGCCTGGAACACCATATAGCGGCGCAGGAGCAGTTCCTGGCGAACGCGCAGGAGGGCCTCCTGTAGGTCCTCCGCGGTGCCCGGCCGGCGCCATTCGTGCCGGGCGCGGGGCGCCTTATCCGCCGGCCACTCACCGGCGCGCCAGAAGCGCCAGATGCTCCAGAGAGAGTCAGCCAGCACGATCAAGATGTTCCACGCCGAGAGGGCCAGCAGGGCCCGGAACCAGGGAGCCTGGGCGATGGAAAACAGGCGCAGGGCATGCATCCAGGCGGACTGGGCGCGCAGGCCGGCCGGCAGGCCAGCCATCCAGCGCGCCGCCGCGGCCGGGTCTGCCGCAAACTCCGCCGGCATCTGGGGGATCAGCGCCCGTGCCAGCAGACAGCCGGCCAGCAGGCCGCTCCACAGCGCGGCCGCATACGGCGAGACCAGCGCGCGCCACAAGCGCGTCAGCAGATCTCGCTCGAGCGCTCGCGCAGGGAATTCTTCAGGGCGTTCAGCGTTCATCAGCTCGGTGACCTTCGCCGGCAGGGTTCTTGCCGGCGATTGTATCACATTCGGGAGGGGGCGGACAAATCACTGCGGCCGGGTCGCGAGGGCTTCCCCATGGTCTCCAGATGCCGGCGCAGGCGCTCCATCAGGCGCATGATGCCCGGCTCCCGCCGCAGTCCGTATACTGCCATGGAAGCATCCGCCTGTTTTTCGAGGATGCCCAGGAGGGCCATATCCTCCAGCTCGCGCGCCACAGCCGGGGTCTGTCGGCCCAGGCGCTCTGCCAGGGCGGCGGCGGTGTCACGCGTGTGCGGGTTCAGGGCGAAGAACGCCAGGATGTCCCACTGCAGAGGGGTGCGGGCATGACGGGACAGGAAGAGGGTCAGCTCTAGGTCCATCGGGATATAGCCGGCGGTCTGCCATTCCTGGGTTAGGGAGCGCGTCAACACGGGTCTCTCCTACAACAGCCGGGCTTGCGGTTCGTCCTGCACCACGATGGGGTCCAGCGCCAGCATTTTGAGCAGTTCATCCGCCTCGCGCGGCATTTCGCCGGCCAGCCGACGCATCAGCCGGAATTTCACCAGCCGCCAGCCGTAGCGCCCTACAGCCCTGTTCCAGAGGGGACAGGCGCGCCGGCGGTACAGTACCAGCGAGGCGCGCCCGCCGGGTATCACCAGGAAAAGCAAGGGGGAATTGGCCAGCAGGGGCGCCGGCGGGCGCAGATGCTCCAGCGCGGTGTCCGCCGCCACGCGGAACAGCCACACGCGCTCGCCGGCCCAGAGGGCATCGTGGGGCGACAGTCCCAGCTCCTGGCCGGCCGGCGAATCAGGCCGGATCACCTGCATGCCCATGCGCGCCCCGATATCGCGCACGGCATCGGCCAGTTCCAGGCATTCCGCCTGCCGGCGAGACTGCGCGTCTTCCGGCCGCAGTTGCCAGAGGCGGTCGGAATGCGGCCGGCCGTAAGAGGCCAGACAGGCGGCGATGGCTTCCTGCGGCGGCGTGGCGAAGCCCGGGAACTGCTCGTACACGGCCCGACAGAGGGCGAGGGCCGGCGCCGGCCCCTCCCGCTCGAGCCAATCGCGCACGAACCGTTCGACGCGGTCCGTCAGGGGAAGCTGGCGTAGGCTGGTCCCCAGGCCAGCCTGCCACCAGAACAGGGGCCGCAGGCCAGGCTCCGGCGGACGCGCGGCAGGCAGTTCCCCATCGCTCTCCAGTGGGAAGACATCCTCCGCGCCGGCGATATCCTCCCAAATATGGTCGGTGATGAAGTAAAACAGCGGCGTGGGGAGGGGCGTGCGGCTGGCCGTGCCCCATGGGAACGCCTCGGCCAGCCGACGGTATGCCGCCGCGTGCAGGTACAGCCCGGGCGTCGGTTCCGCGCGCAGGGTGAGCACCTCCTGGACCGCCTGGCGGCCGATATGGCGCAGGCCGGCGGCCAGCCCTTCCGGTGTCTCGGGGAGCGAAAGGGTCAAGCGCATCTGCCGCGGCCCGGGGCGCAGAACCAGGCGGTATTCCGCCGCCGGCGGGCCGCCGTCCAGCGGTTCGGCCGGCTGACAGGCGAAGCCGGCGATGTCCAGGCCGGCCATCCCCTCCGCCGTCAACAGCGCCTCGATCCAGCGCTCCTGCTCCGAACGCAGGATCAGGACGATATGGCCTTCGGGGGCAAGCAGATGGGCCAGGGTGCGCAGGGTGCGCTGGAACACCTCAGCATACCAGTCCCAATCGGTGAGGTGATGCGCCAGCCAGGGTTCCAGCGGCTCGGCCTGCGGCCGGCCCCACAGCCAGGCGGTCCAGAGGAAGGACATGATCCAGAAGGACGGCTCAGGGGAAGGCGGGGCGGTGAGAATGAGATGCACGCTGTTGGCCGGCAGGGCCTTGCGCAGTTGCCCCACAGCCGCCGTCGTCACTGTGATCGGCGGCAAAGGGGTCTGCCATTGGGTAGCGATGGGCAGGGGCCGGCGGGTCTCGATAAGCCGGCGCACCCATTCGCAGGCCTCCTCGAACACCAGCCAGATATTGCGTTCCAAGAAGCGAGCCGGCATGGCCGGCCGGGTGGTGCGGCGCGCCCGCTCCGGCGAATCCAGGCCGGCGCCGGCGTCCAAGCAGTACAGCAGGATAGCGCGCCAGAGATCTTGTGCTTCAGGCTGGGGATTGCGCTCTGCGAAGGCTTCCAGCCGGCGCGTCAGCTCGAACAGAGCGTAGAGATTGCGCGGGGTGTAGAGCTCCAGGAGCTCCTGGAAGCGCTCATAGGCCGGATCCTCGCGCCGCGTCAGGCGGTGCAGGGCGCGCCAGTAGCTCAGCGCCCGGGCGGGATATGCGGCGGCGATCTGCTGGTCAGCTTCGTCCGCCGGCGCATCGCCGGCACTGCCGCAGGACTCACAGCGGTAGCGCCGGCTCAGCAGTTTGCGCGGCTCCCGCTCCCAGATGAACAGCTCAGCGGACAGGTTCCATCCACAGTCCGGACAGCGCCCTCGGTAGAGGTCCAGCAGGTGCTGGCGCAGGGTGAGGCCCATATGGGGCGAGGTGGCCACCGCGGCGTGCAGGCGGTCGAGCAGTTCGGCAGAGGGCGGGGAGAGCTGGAAGCGGGTCAGGAGCGTGCAGAGGGGATTGCCGTGGGTGCAGATAGTGCGCCGGCCGTGTGCCGCGGCCGCCCGTGCCGCCGAGTCCGACTGCACGAACGGTGTCAGCACCACCTCCCCCGGCTCGGTGAGCTCCTCCATGTACTCTTCCAGCGCCGTGAAGGGAAGGGGTTGGAGATACGCTTTGAGCGGGCCGGCCGGTGGGTCGCGCCGGCCGGCCACAAAGCGCTCCATAGACTCGCCCCCTTTGCGTGGATCACCGTTTTTTGCGCTGGAGCACCTCTTTGGCGGCACCAGCGATGTGCTCCGCCGACATGCCGTATTTCTTGATCAATGCCCGGTACGGGCCGGACTCCGCGAACCGGTTGCCCATCGCCACCCGCTTCATCGGGATGGGGTAATTTTCCACCAGCACCTCTGCCACGGCGCTCCCCAGCCCGCCGTACATAATGTTGGACTCGGCGGTGACGATGGCTCCGGTCTGGCGGGCGGCTTCAAGGATGAGGGCTTCGTCCAGCGGCTTCAGCGTGTGGCAGTCAATGACGCGCGCCTGAATGCCCTCGCCGGCGAGCATCTCCGCCGCCAGCAGCGCCTGACACACCATATCGCGAATGGCGACGATGGTCAGGTCCTCTCCCTCGCGAATCACCACCGCCCGACCGATCGCAAACGGATAGCTCAGGTCAAACAATATCGGCACAGGGTCGCGGGTGAAGCTCAAATAGACCGGCCCCTCCCACTCCGCCGCGGCCCAGACCGCCAGCTTGGTGGTAGGGGCATCGGCCGCGGCCACAATGGTAGAATGGGCGATGGCGCGGAGAAGGGAAAGGTCCTCCTGGCCCTGATGGGTGACGCCGTCCGGCCCAGGCGTCAGCCCGCCGTGGCTGGCGGCGATCTTCACGTTCAGGCGGGGATAGTGGATGCTGTTGCGCACCTGATCCAGGGCGCGCATGCTGGCGAAGACAGCGTAGGTGGTGGCGAAGGGGATAAGGCCGGCAGTGGCCATGCCGGCGGCCGCCGCCATCATGTTCTGCTCCGCAACCCCGAAGTTGAACGAACGCTCGGGGAACCGCTCCGCGAACTTGCTGGTGCCCACCGATTTGGATACATCCGCATCCAGCACCACCACGCGTGGGTCCCGCTCACCCAGCTCGATGACCGCCTCCGCATAGGCATAGCGTGTGGCCTGGGACCTGGCGCTGAACAGCAGTTCCTCGGAGGCCAGCAGTGGGATGACTTCCGGCAGGACGTGGTGATAACGACCCGGGTCAACCTTGCTCATACCAGACAACTCCTCAGCTCACGCAGTGCTTGCTCCGCTTCCTCACGACAGGGCGCCTTGCCGTGCCAGACTACCTGGTTCTCCATGAATGAGACACCCTTGCCCTTGATGGTGTGGGCGATGACCATGACCGGCCGGCCGCGGAACCCCCGCGCCCATTCCAGCGTGCGCACGATCTGCTCCATGTCATGCCCGTCCATCTCCACCACTTCCCAGCCGAAGGCGCGCCATTTGTCCGCCAGAGGCTCGACCGGCATCTCCGTGTCCACACAGTCGTCGTTCTGCAGATGATTGCGGTCCAGGATGGCAGTCAGGTTATCCAACTTCCATTTGGCGGCGGCCATGGCCGCCTCCCAGATGGAACCCTCCTGCACCTCGCCGTCCCCCACGATGACCCAGACATGATAGTCTTTCTGGAGGAGCCGGCCGGCCAGGGCCATGCCGACGCCGGCGGACAGCCCATGCCCCAACGAGCCGGCGGTCATGTCAATGCCGGGCGTCTTGCGCATGTCGGGGTGTCCCTGCAGGATGGAGTCGAGCTTGCGCAAGGTGCGCAGATGGGACTTATCGAAGTAGCCTCGCTCGGCCAGCGCCGCGTACCAGACCGGGCAGGCATGGCCCTTGGAGAGGATGAACCGGTCGCGGTCGGGCCAGTCCGGGCGCTGGGGGTCAATCCGCATAATGCGGAAATAGAGCGCGGTCACGATGTCCGCGGCCGAGAGGGAGCCACCCGGGTGGCCGGCCCCCGCCTCGCAGGTCATCTCGATGATGTCACAGCGGATTTCGATGGCGATGCGTTTCAACTCCTCAATGGACGCCGGCACCTGCCACATGTATTCTATCCTCCCTACACACGTCAGTTCACCACCGGTACCGTTATTATATCACAAAATCCGTCCGACTGCCTGTCCAGATCACTGGGCTGTTCTTCCCCATCATCCAGCATTTGACGATTCCATTCTCTGCTTATATAATGTGTGCCGTAATATCTTCACCGCTCTTGGAGCAGGGGTTAACAATATGTCAGCGATTCTGGATGAGATCAACCGGTTGGCCAATGAGCGCCATCAGCTCTACGTCGCCCGAAGCAACGGGGCGCTTGACATGAGCGATGCCGAGTTCAAGGCCAAGATCGACGAGCTGACCCGCAAGCTGGAACGTCTTTGGGACCAGCGGCGCGAGGAGCTCGCCGGCAAGTACAGCGAGGGCTTCTACTCCACCGCCCGCTTCTAAGCCCTCGCCGCCTTTCTGATGGACCGCACCAATATGCCCCTGTCGCCTGCCTGGCAGGGGCATTTCCTTACTTGCCGATAGGAATCCGCGTCATTATCGAGGAAGTCCGACATGCAGTTGCCAGCCACCCCAATCGAAGTCCCGCCCTCCTGGGCTTCCCTTCCTGCCTCCCAATGGCGCGGCCTGATCATGCTAATCGGCGGCGTGGACGTGGGGAAAAGCACCCTGGCGCGCTATATCTGCCAGGAGCTCCTGCGCGCCGGCCTCCGCACCGCCTATCTCGACGGCGACCCCGGACAGAGCACCATCGGCCCGCCGGCTACCATGAGCCTGGGGATGCTGGCATTGAACCAGGATGGGACGATGCACTGCGAGGCGGTCTGGCGGATTTTCATCGGCTCTGTGTCCCCGCGCGGACATATGCTCCAAATGCTGGTGGGCGCCAGCAAGCTGGTGCGCGCCGCCAAACGCGCCGGCGCCGAGGCCATCATCTACGACACTACTGGCTTCGTGGACCGCGCCGCCGGCGGCCTCAACCTGAAATGGGCCAAGATCAACCTGCTCCGGCCGGCGCTGGTCATCGCCCTACAGCGCCAGGACGAGCTGGAGAACCTGCTGACGCCGCTCCGATACAGCCGGCGGGCCCCGGTCATCACCCTGGAACCCAGCCCATACGTCCAGCATCGCGACCTCGATGCCCGCCGCAGTCACCGCGCCCATCTTTTCGGGCGCTACTTCGCCCATTCCCAGGAGCTGACGGTGGACACCAGCCGGCTGGCGGTCTTCCCGCCCATGCCCTTCACCTATCACCAGCTCCTGGCCCTGGAGGACAGGGCGGGCTTCATCCGCGGCCTGGGCATCCTGCGCCAGACACACCCGGCCGGCGGACTCACTATCCTCACCCCCCTTACCAGCTTGGAAGATGTCACGCTGGTGCATCTGGGAGAGATCTGCGTGGACCCGCACACCTTTGAGGACCGGCGCATCCCGTATTAAGCGCGCGCCGGCGCCTTTTCCCAAGATAGCTCCCCCTCCCCGGCCACACCCCGCTCGCGCAAGCCCCAAAAGACATGATACAGGTCATCGGGCAGGCGAATGTCCATCGGGCGCAGGGACACATGGGCCGGCAGGAGCAGGAAGGGGTGATTCTGCGCCCCGCCGTACCCGCCGTGGGTGCCGATGTGCTCCTCAAAGGCCACGATCCTACCGCGGTGTACGCCGCCGTGCACCACCAGGTCGCCGGCATTCGAGAAGCGCACCAAGCGCGCCAGATAACGGTTCATCGCCGCCACATCGCCGAACGGCGCCAGTGGGTCCTCGCCGATCACCAGCCCGCGCTCGAGCTGTCGGAAGCCGGCCGCGCTGATGGCCAGCAGGCCGCGCGCCTCCGATCGCCCCAGCACGAAGCCAACGCCTGGCTGACGCACCAGCCTGGCCAACAGCATGGGGTACAATCCCTCGATATCCTCCAGCGTCAGGGCCTGGGGACGCCGGCCGAAATAAATATGCGCCAGTGGGCCGGAGCACAGCACCAGGATCTCGGCCGGTTGTGCTGCCTCTTGGCGTTCTTCCACCGCAGGCAGTGAGGTGCGTCGGAGGGCCACCTCGATGCTGTACCGTTCCAGCGCTCGCCGGCCGCCCCGCACCGCCCAGGGGACCAGCCTGCCGGGCGACTGCTGTTCCGCCTGGCGCAGATCCTCCAACAGGGCCTCCAGCGCGCCCGGCAGTTCCGCCGGCGCCTCCTCCAACAGCGGCACCGGCTGGGCGGTCAGCTCCTGCACCACCGCGTTCAGGCTCTTGCCGGCCAATTGCGCGAAGGGAGTGCTGTCCGATTGGCCGTGATCCGAGAGAATGACCAGGTCATAAGGGATGGGCGCGCCGCGAGAAATCATCTTCCAGATGCGCCGTATCTGATGATCAATGCCGGCCAGCGGCTCGCGCACATCGCGTGCGCAGGGGCCGGCGAAATGCGCCACCTCATCATACCCGAGGTACGTGACGTAGATGGCCGGCACGCCCCGCAGGATGTCCAGCAGGACGATATACGTGCTGAACTCCCGCAGTACCACGTTGGACACCACCCGCAAAACGGGATACAGCCCCCGCCGGGAGACCCGCGGCCATTCCTTCCGCAACTGCTGGCGCCAGGCGTAGATCACCTCCATGAGCCAGTCCCACAGCGACAGGACGAGCACCCGCAGGAGGCAGTAGGGGTTCAGGAGGAAGAGCAGGAAATCATCAA
>JACIWP010000043.1 GCA_014360855.1 Anaerolineae bacterium | reverse complement strand
CGTTTCGCTTTTGCGCATCCATGATATGTTGTCCTTTCATATTGAGCGATTTGGATTGTGGGAGTTGCTCCTTGGCATCTTCCGGGTTGGCAGCGCTCGGATATAGCCATTGCTCCAAGATTAGCATAGGAAACCAGACTTGACAACTTTGGCAATTTGTGCTAGAATGTAAATAGTTAGAAACAAGATCTCGTTCGCCTGTGGCGAAAAGATCCAACAACCGACGAAGCAGGAAACATACAAGGGCACGGCAAGGGCATCTGCTCAAGCCGAGGTAAGTGTTTTGCACGTCGGTTTTGTCTTGTTTGGCTGATTTGACAATTAAGAGCATTTTTGCTATAATATCTTTTGCTAAAAGGCACCTTAACAACTGAAGAGTGATAGGAAGGTCACGCGGAAATTTGGGGTCCAAGTCAAATCCAAAGTGGTTTTGAACCACATAAACTGTACGGAGGGTTTGATCCTGGCTCAGGATGAACGCTGGCGGCGTGCCTAACACATGCAAGTCGAACGGGCTGGCGCTTAGCGGAAGCCTGCCGGAGGTGGTGATCACGAGAAATCGTGAAAGCCGCTGATGGCAGGTGGAGGCTATTAGCCGGCCAGTGGCGAACGGGTGAGTAACACGTGGGTGACCTGCCCCGAAGTGGGGGATAACTACCCGAAAGGGTAGCTAATACCGCATGTGGTTCCACATTCGTTTGTGGAACTAAAGGAGCAATCCGCTTTGGGAGGGGCCCGCGGCCGATCAGGTAGTTGGTAGGGTAACGGCCTACCAAGCCGATGACGGGTAGCTGGTCTGAGAGGACGATCAGCCACACTGGCACTGAGACACGGGCCAGACTCCTACGGGAGGCAGCAGTGAGGAATATTGCGCAATGGGCGAAAGCCTGACGCAGCAACGCCGCGTGGGCGATGAAGGCCTTCGGGTTGTAAAGCCCTTTTCTGGGGGACGAGGAAGGACGGTACCCCAGGAATAAGTCTCGGCTAACTACGTGCCAGCAGCCGCGGTAAAACGTAGGAGGCGAGCGTTATCCGGATTTACTGGGCGTAAAGCGCGTGCAGGCGGCTCTGTAAGTCGGGCGTGAAATCTCCCGGCTTAACCGGGAGGCTGCGTCTGATACTGCAGGGCTAGAGGTCGGGAGAGGGAAGTGGAATTCCCGGTGTAGCGGTGGAATGCGTAGATATCGGGAGGAACACCAGTGGCGAAGGCGGCTTCCTGGCCCGCACCTGACGCTCAGACGCGAAAGCGTGGGGAGCGAACGGGATTAGATACCCCGGTAGTCCACGCCGTAAACGATGGATACTAGGTGTCGGTGGTGTTGACCCCATCGGCGCCGTAGCTAACGCGTTAAGTATCCCGCCTGGGGACTACGGCCGCAAGGCTAAAACTCAAAGGAATTGACGGGGGCCCGCACAAGCAGCGGAGCGTGTGGTTTAATTCGATGCAACACGAAGAACCTTACCTGGGCTTGACATGCGCGTAGTAGTGAACCGAAAGGGGAACGAGCCTTCGGGCAGCGCGCACAGGTGCTGCATGGCTGTCGTCAGCTCGTGCCGTGAGGTGTTGGGTTAAGTCCCGCAACGAGCGCAACCCCTGCCGCTAGTTACAAGTGTCTAGCGGGACTGCCGGCATATCGCCGGAGGAAGGTGGGGATGACGTCAAGTCAGCATGGCCTTTATGCCCAGGGCTACACACACGCTACAATGGCCGGTACAATGGGTTGCCAAGCCGCGAGGCGGAGCCAATCCCATCAAAGCCGGTCTCAGTTCGGATTGGAGGCTGCAACCCGCCTCCATGAAGCCGGAGTTGCTAGTAACCGCCGGTCAGCCATACGGCGGTGAATACGTTCCCGGGCCTTGTACACACCGCCCGTCACGTCATGGGAGTCGGCAACACCTGAAGCCGGCGAGCTAACCCGTAAGGGAGGCAGCCGTCGAGGGTGGGGCCGGCGACTGGGACGAAGTCGTAACAAGGTAGCTGTAGCGGAAGCTGCGGCTGGATCACCTCCTTTCTAGGGAGTATCGGCGAGTGCCTGCGGGCACAGCGCCGCACTCCTAGGTCAACCACAGATGCGCAAGCATCTGTGCCGTGGCCCCAGAAAGCCGGCTTCCTATCACTGCTCAGTTGTTAAGGGAAAGCGCGTGGGCCTTTAGCTCAGTCGGTTAGAGCATCCCTCTGATAAGGGGAAGGTCTCTGGTTCGAGTCCAGAAAGGCCCACCTGCTGGATAGAAGCGAACCAGTCGAGGGGATGTAGCTCAGTTGGGAGAGCGCCTCCCTTGCACGGAGGAGGTCAGCGGTTCGAATCCGCTCATCTCCACCAGGACCGGTGGGCTACATCCGAGAGCGGGCAGGAGCGAAAAGGACTTGACAGGTTTGACAATCGAGAGCGGCATCCCATAGGTTGTGTGGTGTTACGGGGTCGGATCAATACGGCCTGCGTACGCCAGGCCGATTTTTATGCCTGTGGGGTGATTGACAGCTGATGAGCGTTGGGCAGGGAAACTGGCCGGCGCTGATCAGCGGTCAAGGCCGCTGAGGTGGCCATCAGCCACCGCAGCACTTTAACAACTGAACAGAATGCGCATCCAACACCGTAAGAGCATGGATCAAGCTACTAAGGGCATACGGTGGATGCCTAGGCGCCAAGAGCCGATGAAGGACGTGGATGGCTGCGAAAAGCCTCGGGGAGCTGCCATCAAGCGTTGATCCGGGGATCTCCGAATGGGGTAACCCGCTCAGGCGAACCCTGAGCACCACTGGCTGAACACATAGGCCAGTTGGAGGGAACGGGGGGAACTGAAACATCTTAGTACCCCCAGGAAAAGAGATCATTCCCTGAGTAGTGGCGAGCGAAAGGGGAAAAGCCCAAACCCGCTGCATGCCAAAGGCTGCAGCCGTTGTGCAGCGGGGGTTGTAGGGCCCGACAGGGGCCGCTGCAGAGGCCCCAGGGAGTTACAAATCTGATTCCTAGCGGAACCGTCCTGGAACGGCGGGGCAAAGAGGGTGAGACCCCCGTACGCGAAAGGGATCAGACTCCCGTCGGTGACCCTGAGTACCGCGGGGCACGCTAATCCTGCGGGAAGCCGGGAAGTCCACTTCCCAAGGCTAAATACTCTTGGCGACCGATAGTGCACAAGTACCGTGAGGGAAAGGTGAAAAGAACCCCGGTGAGGGGAGTGAAATAGAACCTGAAACCGTATGCCTACAATCAGTCGGAGGACTATGCCAGCGCAAGCTGGAAGGTCTGACGGCGTGCCTCTTGGAGCATGAGCCGGCGAGTTACTCTCTGTGGCGAGGTTAAGGGAGTCACACCCGGAGCCGCAGCGAAAGCGAGTCTGAATAGGGCGCTTAGTCGCAGGGAGTAGACCCGAAACCGAGTGAGCTACCCATGGCCAGGGTGAAGCGGGAGTAACGTCCCGTGGAGGCCCGAACCCACTAACGTTGCAAAGTTAGGGGATGAGCTGTGGGTAGAGGTGATATGCCTAACGAACTCGGAGATAGCTGGTTCTCCCCGAAATAGCTTTAGGGCTAGCCCCAGGCGTTCAGTAGCGGAGGTAGAGCACTGGATTGGCTAGGGGGCTTCACCGCCTACCAAACCAAACCAAACTCCGAATGCCGCTACTCGAGAGCCTGGGAGTTGGACTACGGGAGATAACTTTCGTAGTCGAGAGGGAAACAACCCAGACCGCCGGATAAGGTCCTCAAGTGTGAGCTAAGTGGGAAAGGAAGTGGGACTACTGAGACATCCAGGAGGTTGGCTTAGAAGCAGCCATCCTTTAAAGAGTGCGTAATAGCTCACTGGCCTAGTGGTCCTGCGCCGAAAATGTAACGGGGCTCAAGCTCACCACCGAAGCCGCGGGTTGCTGTCCTACAGAGGGCAGTGACGGTAGGGGAGCGTTCTGTCCAGCGTTGAAGCCCGACCGTGAGGACGGGTGGAGCGGGCAGAAGTGCGAATGCCGGCATGAGTAGCGTGAAACATGCGAGAAACATGTTCGCCGTAAGCCTAAGGTTTCCGACGGAAGGTTAATCCGCGTCGGGTTAGTCGGGCCTAAGCCGAGGCCGAGAGGCGTAGGCGATGGACAACGGGTTAATATTCCCGTACCACCTGGGTGGAGCGATGGGGGGACGCAGAAGGGTAGGCCAGCCTGCGACTGGAAGTGCAGGTGCCACGCTTGTAGGGAGATGACGGCGATAGGGAAACCCGTCGCCCGATCCTGAGGAGCAGTGGGGAGCCGCAAGGCGAACTGGCTGAGCCCATGCTGCCGAGAAAAGCCTCTAAGCGTTGAAACCCAGGTGCCCGTACCGCAAACCGACACTGGTAGGCGGGTAGAGTATACCAAGGCGATCGGGAGAACCCTCGTTAAGGAACTAGGCAAAATGGCTCCGTAACTTCGGGAGAAGGAGCGCCCTAGTAGGGTGAAGCAGCTTGCCTGCCGAGCCCGAGGGGGCCGCAGAGAAATGGCCCTGCCGACTGTTTAACAAAAGCACAGGTCTCTGCTAAAGCGTAAGCTGATGTATAGGGGCTGACGCCTGCCCAGTGCCGGAAGGTTAAGGGGAAGGGTTAGCCGCAAGGCGAAGCTCTGAACCGAAGCCCCGGTGAACGGCGGCCGTAACTATAACGGTCCTAAGGTAGCGAAATTCCTTGTCGGGTAAGTTCCGACCCGCACGAATGGCGTAACGAGTGGGGCACTGTCTCAACGAGGGACCCGGCGAAATTGCATTAGGTGTGAAGATGCGCCTTACCCGCAGAAGGACAAAAAGACCCCGTGGAGCTTTACTGCAGCTTGGCATTGAGCTAGGGCATGGTCTGTGTAGGATAGGTGGGAGACTGTGAAGCCGGGGCGCCAGCCTCGGTGGAGTCGCCCTTGAAATACCACCCTGATCATGTCTTGGCCCTAACCTGCGACCGTTATCCGGCGCGGGGACAGTGCCAGGTGGGCAGTTTGACTGGGGCGGTCGCCTCCTAAAAGGTAACGGAGGCGCCCAAAGGTCCCCTCAGGCTGAATGGAAACCAGCCGTAGAGTGTAAAGGCATAAGGGGGCTTGACTGCGAGACCTACAAGTCGAGCAGGCACGAAAGTGGGGCTTAGTGATCCCACGGTTCCGTGTGGAAGGGCCGTGGCTTACCGGATAAAAGCTACCCCGGGGATAACAGGCTAGTCTCCCCCAAGAGTTCACATCGACGGGGAGGTTCGGCACCTCGATGTCGGCTCGTCACATCCTGGGGCTGGAGTCGGTCCCAAGGGTTGGGCTGTTCGCCCATTAAAGTGGCACGCGAGCTGGGTTCAGACCGTCGTGAGACAGGTCGGTCTCTATCCTCTGCGGGCGCAGGTGACTTGAGAGGAGCTGCCTCTAGTACGAGAGGACCGAGGTGGACAGACCGCTGGTGTGCCAGTTGTCCCGCCAGGGGCATCGCTGGGTAGCCACGTCTGGCAGAGATAACCGCTGAAAGCATCTAAGTGGGAAACTCGCCTCAAGATTAGGTCACCCACCGGGTTAACCGGGTAAGGCCGCAGGTAGACTACCTGCTTGATAGGCGGCACGTGTAAGCGCAGCAATGCGTTTAGCGAAGCCGTACTAATGGCCGAGGGCTTGATCCATCTTCCATGTCTTACGGCGCAGGATCGCATTCTGTTCAGCTTTTAGAGTGTTGCGGTGGTGTTGGGCCACCGGATATCATTACCATGTGAAAAAAGAGACTTCTTGGTGATTTGAGCGGAGGGGGTACACCCAGCTCCATCCCGAACCTGGAAGTTAAGCCCTCCAGCGCCGATGGTACTTGGGGCTTCGGCCCCTGGGAGAGTAGGTCATTGCCAAGAAGTCTCTTTTTCCATTTCCCACGCATGAAAAGGGGCCGGCCGGCCCCTTGTTCTCTTCTCCCTTCCCCAACATCCCCTTGTTCGAAATTGACAAATTTCTGAAAATGGATACATTATTACCATCCGACGCGGCCGGCAACAGGAGCTTCTACCATGCCGCCAGGTGCGTTCAATGGCATCCATATAAACTCCCTCCCCTCGTCTCTCACCATGCCCGGCATCCATCCGCCCAACCGATCCCTGGCTCCCAGCAGCTCTGACTGAGCTGCCCAACATTCATCAAAGGAGATGGAGGCGTGCTGATGGAACCAATCACTTTAAGCGTTATCAAAGCCGACGTCGGTGGCCTGGTGGGTCATTCCACAGTCCACGATGACCTGCTGGAAAAGGCGGAAGACCTCCTGGAAGAGGCGCTGGACCGGGAGCAAATCCTCGACTACTTCGTGACCGCCTGCGGCGACGACCTGGAACTGATCATGACCCACCGAAAAGGGGTGGACAATGAGGAAATTCACCGCCTGGCATGGGAGGTGTTCGAGGCCTGCACCGCCGTCGCCAAACAGTTGAAGCTCTACGGCGCCGGCCAGGACCTGCTCGCCGATGCCTTCTCCGGCAACGTGCGAGGCATGGGCCCCGGCGTCGCCGAGATGTCCTTCGTCGAGCGCACCTCCGAACCGGTCGTCATCTTCATGGCCGATAAGACCTCCGCCGGCGCCTGGAACCTCCCGCTCTTCAAGATGTTCGCCGACCCCTTCAACACCGCCGGCCTGGTCATCGCCCCCTCCCTCCACAACGGCTTCCGTTTCGAGGTCCATGACGTCAAAGAGCATAAACGCATCTTCTTCGATCTGCCCCAAGAGATGTACGACCTGCTGGTGTTCATCGGCTCGCCGGCCCGCTATATGGTCAAGGCCGTCTACACCAAGGACGGCGAGATAGCGGCTGTCTCCTCCACCCAACGCCTGGCCCTCATCGCCGGCCGCTATGTCGGCAAGGACGACCCGGTCTGCGTCGTGCGCTGTCAGGGACAGTTCCCGGCCGTGGGCGAGGTGCTGGAACCCTTCGCCCATCCGCATATCGTCGAGGGATGGATGCGCGGCTCGCACTACGGCCCGTTGATGCCCACCTCGGTGGAAGAGGCGCGGCCCAGCCGCTTCGACGGCCCCCCGCGGGTCATCGCCCTGGGCTTCCAGATCGCTGACGGCCGGCTGGTGGGGCCGGTGGATATGTTCGACGACCCGGCCTTCGATGAGGCGCGGCAGATCGCCAACACGCTGGCCGCCCACCTGCGCCGGCACGGCCCCTTCGAGCCGCACCGCCTCCCCATGGAGGAGATGGAGTACACCACCCTGCCGGAGGTCCTGCATAAACTGGCCGGCCGCTGGGAAGCGCTTCCCGATTAAGGCCGCTACAGCTCTACTCCCAGTTCGCCGCTGATCGCTTCGAGGGCCTGGCCCAGGCTGTCTTCCCCAGCCGGGCCGGGCCTTTCCTGTGCCTGCCGGCGTTCCCGCAGGGCACGCACATAGGCCTCGCACGCCCGTACCACCACGTTGGCCGGCGCGCCGCTTTCCAGGGCGCGCCGGATGGCCACCAGCAGGACCGGCACCACATCGTCCACCGAAGGGGCATTCTCCACGGCCAGCAGGGCGCTCATCTCCTCCGGGGTGAAGAGTGCGGCGAAAGGGCCGGCGGCGTACACCTCGGCGCGCTGGAGATGCTGTCGGCAAAAGGCAGAACCGCTCACGGCGCGTCGACGGCATCGCCGGCCGGCGCGAGTCAGGGCCACGCACTGCCGGTGCTCGACCATGGCTTATCCCTCATGGCCTGTGCCGGCGCGCGGCCCGATGCCGGCCCAGCCGGCCAGATTGCTCAGCGTCTCATACCCGAACGTCGCCAAACTGGCGCCCACCAGGCCGGCCCATACCGCCTCGAACCACAGCCCCTGTCCCGACCAGGCCGTCGCGGCCAGCTCCACCGCCACGGTGATGACGAGCGCCAGCAGGTTGGTAGGACGCCAGTCCGGCAGATAGCGCTTCAGCCACTGCGTGGCCAGCAGGCAGATCACGCCGGCCACGCGCATATCCAGGAATCCATCCGCGGTCAGCGGCAGTCCCAGCAGGTCCATTGCTGTCCCTCCCCCTTCAATCAATCGCGCAGATACACCACATAGCGCGTCTCGCCGGCGCGGTACACCTCCACCTCCCGCAGGCCGGACATTCCCTCCAATGCCTGCACCACCTCTTCCGCCGTCTCGAACACCCGGGTGCGCTCCCGGCGTGCCCTCTGCCACCAGATCCGTTGGTGGATCTCCAGCCGGCGCACCTGCTCCAACAACTGCTCCATACCCTGCCCTCCAGTGGAACGTTTGTTCCCATTATGGGGCGGATGCCGGCGCCGGTCAATACACAATCCGTCGTACGGGATATCCCGCGTGTTGGGAGGGGGAAGAAGGGAAATTTGGCAGAAGAGGATGAATGTGATAATATGGTCAGAGCATCAGACAGGTATCACCGGACGGAGGAACGCCTGATGACTTCGACGACCGCTCCATCCACTTCCCGGGTTGCGCTGGCCCCCCTGCCGGCCGATTACCGCGCCGATTGGGAGGATATCCGCATCGCCCTCCTGCGGCTGGGAGAGCCGGCCTGGGTGCCCTTTATGGAAGCCGGCATTGACGCCTCGCACAAACGCCGCACCCTGGGCCGGCCGGTGCGCACCCTGGCCGATGATCTGGAGGTCTCGCGCCGGCTGGGCCAGCCCTTCATCGTCATCAATATCGGCCTGCACACCCATCCGGCGGTGCTGGAGGCGATGGAAGTCACGCATGTAGAGGTGGAGGACGGGCGCGCCGGCGACACCGGCTGGGTGCACGCCGGCCAGCGGCGCTGGGCACAGGCCGGCGTCGGGGCCATCACCAGCGAGGAGGATTTCGAGAAATTCCCCTGGCCGGATGCCGATGATTTCGATTATTCCCTGCTGGACGAGGCGGACCGCCTTCTGCCGGCGAACTATCGGGTCATCTTCGCGGTGGGAAAGGTGTTCAACCTGGGCTGGTGGCTGATGGGCTTCGAGCGTTACGCCTTTGCGCTGGCGGATAACCCCGTCCTGGTGGAGCGCCTGCATGAGCGCATCGCCGCTATCCAAGCAGGCGTGGTGGAGCGGGCGCTGGAGCACCGCTGTGTGGGGCTGGTGTGGCATGCCGACGACATGGCTTATCGCACCGGATTGATGGTCTCGCCGGCCATCCTGCGCCGCTATATTTTCCCCTCCTATGCCCGGATGAACGAGATGTGCCGCCAGCAGGGGGTGCTGACCGTCTTCCACAGCGACGGCAAGATGGACGATTTGATGGAGGACATCATCGCCGCCGGCTTCGACGCTTTCAACCCCATTGAGCCGGTGGCCATGGATATCCGGGCGCTGAAGCAGAGGGTGCAGGGGCGGCTCTCGCTCATCGGGAACGTGGACCTGTCCTATACCCTGACGATGGGCACGCCGGCGGAGGTGGAAGAAGAGGTATGCGGCCTGATCCGCGACCTGGCTCCTGGGGGCGGGTATGCCCTGGCGTCGGCCAACTCCATCCCCGAATATGTGCCGTGGGAGAACTTCGTCGCCATGCACGCCGCCTGGGCGCGCTGGGGCCGGTACCCGATTCGCGTGTGATGCCGGCCGGCGACCGCCGCCTCCATCACCGCTACCACCCTCCGTTTCCCTCTCGCCTGCCCTTGTGCTACAATAGCCCCGGCATACAACGACGGGGGATGGAAGCCCCTGCCGACAACTTCTTGAACCCGCAGTGGGAGAGCTGTATATGCGCGTGGTCTTCATGGGGACGCCGGCGTTCGCCCGCACCATCCTGGAGGCGCTGTTGACGGAGGGATATCCGGTCGTCGGGGTAGTTTCCCAGCCTGACCGGCCGGCGGGGCGCGGCCGGCGCCTGACCGCCCCACCTGTCGCCGAACTGGCGCGGGAGCGCGGGATCTCGCTCATCCAGCCGGAGCGGCCGCAGGAGCCGGCCGCGTTGGAGACCCTGCGCTCCTGGGCGCCGGACGTGATCGTGGTGGCGGCGTACGGCAGGATCCTGCCGCCGGCAGTCCTGCACATCCCGCCAAAGGGCTGTCTGAACGTGCATGCCTCGCTCCTGCCCCGCTACCGCGGGCCGAATCCCGTGGCCCAGGCCATCCTGGACGGCGTTCGCGAGACCGGCGTCACCATTATGCTAATGGATGAGGGCATGGATACCGGCCCGGTGCTGGCACAGCGCGCCGTGCCGGTGCATGGGGATGATACGACGGGGAGCCTGATGGCGCGTTTGGCGGAGGAGGGGGCGCGCCTGCTGATCGAGACACTGCCGGCCTGGATGGCCGGCGCCATCGAGCCTCAGCCGCAGGACGCCTCCGCGGCCACCTATACCCGGCTCATGCGCAAGGAGGACGGGCTGGTGGATTGGAGCCAGCCGGCGGAGCAGATCTGGCGGCACGTGCGCGCCTGCATGCCCTGGCCGGGGGCTTATACCTACTGGAACGGCCAGCTCCTGCGCCTGTTGGAGGTGCGGCCCCTGCGCGCGCCGCTCCCGCCGGACTCCCTGCCCGGCGATATTATGCTGGTGGACGGCTGGCCGGCGGTGGTGGCGGGGGATGGGCTGGTGTGCCTGCGCCGGCTTCAGCTCGCCGGCAAAAACCCGGTGGACGGGCAGGCGTTCGTGCGCGGCCAGCGGGGCTTCGTGGGGAGCCGGCTGGGCGCCTCTTGAGTCAGCGGATATAATCCCGCAGCACCAGGTCCAGCTCGCCGGTCTTGACCGTGCCCTGCCGAAGGTACACGATCACCCCATCCGGGTCAATGACCATGGTCATGGGAATGGCGCGGGCGCCGTAGGTGCGGCCCACGCTGAGCTGGGGGTCCAGCAGGACGCGGAAGGTGTAGCCGTAGCGCTGGACGAAGGCCAGCACATCCTCCCGATTTTCCCCTTCGGAGATGGCCAGGAGCACAAAGGCGTCGCCGCGGCGAGCGTGCAGGTCCTGGAAGATGGGCAGTTCCTGCCGGCAGGGCGGGCACCAGGTGGCCCAGAAGTTCAGCACCACCGGTTTCCCCCGGAAATCGGACAATCGCACCTGTCGGCCGTTCAGGTCGGTCAGTTGGAAATCGGGCGCCGAATACCCCACTTCGGCCTTGATGGGACGCACGGGCGCCGGCACATCCGGCCGACAGCCGGCCAACAGGAAAGTTATCCCCATCAACATCCCCAGCATAATCACCCAAGACCACCAGGTTTTCATGCGC
This sequence comes from Anaerolineae bacterium, assembly GCA_014360855.1. NCBI lineage: Bacteria > Bacillati > Chloroflexota > Anaerolineae > Anaerolineae bacterium. Next base: position 4,378 of record JACIWP010000043.1, on the reverse strand, counting down.
GTGATCGCTCCGTACATGAAGTTCCCGTCGGACAGCTCTGCAGTGCGCCGTGCGGGCAGGCTTTCAGGCATTCCATACAGCGAATACAGCCGGCGGTGTCGATTTCCTCAGGAGGGTACAGCCCGGTGGGACAGACATGCCGGCACAGGTCGCAGTGCTGACAGCGGCTTTCCTCGAAGTGCAGGCGCATGCCGCTCAGGCGGTTGAACGGCCCGTAGATGGTGCCCAGCGGGCACACGAACCTGCAGAACGGCCGGCTGGTGACCATCATCCACAGCAGGAAGAGGGCGAGGATGACCATTTTGACGGCGAAGAGCAGGCCGGTCAGCTCACGGAGATCCGCCTGCAGCGCGATCATGGGCAGGCCGGCTTCCAGGGCGCCGGCGGGACAGAGCTTGCAGAACCAGGGCTCCAGCGCGGTGAACGGGATGATCACCACCAGCAGGGCAAAGATGACGTAGCGCGCCGGCGCCCAGCGGTTGCTGACGCGCCATTTGGGCAGTGGCACCTTATATAACAGGTCCTGCAGGAATCCGAAAGGACATGTCCATCCGCAGGCGGTCCGCCCGAACAGCGTGCCGATGAGGCCCAGCACCCCCAGCAGGTACAGCGGCACGCGGCGGATGATGATGAAGTGCTGGAGCGTGCCGATGGGACAGGCGGTGATGGCCAGCGGGCAGGAGTAGCAGTTGAAGCCCGGACAGGGGACGTTTTTCAGCCAGGGCGCCAGGAAATAGGAATTCCACAGCAGGGTCGAGATAAGCTGGACAGGGGCGCGCCGCAGGCGTGCCAGGGCATCGGTGAAGCGGGCAAAGAGGGCCATGGCGCGCACCTCACTGGATGCCGATGCAGGATAGGCAGATAAGGGAGGCGTTGGCAAAGACGAAACGCGCCTCCCCGAGGAGCAGGCCGGCGGCCGTCATCAGCAGGAATAGGCCCAGCAGTACCCAGAAGCGTTTGTCCATGAAGCGTATGCTCCCCGCTCAAAATCTGTCGGGTGCATTATATGACAGCGCTCCGTCGGACGCAAAAGGCACCTACAGGCTGTCAGGTGACTAGCGCCAATTTCAGTTCGAGTGGGCGCATTTGCACCGCATGCCCATCAGTGGCATAATAATATTGCTGTCGCAGACGCCCCGCCAGGTATGCGGTTCCAGACGAATGTTTGGCCGTCCCCCGGGTTCTCCAGTGGTGATGCTGAGGGGACTTCCCGCAACGTACGCCCCATTAGTTTGCAAGGGTTCTCGCCGGCCGGGTTCTACATCCAAACGTCAGGGTGATGGTGATGGCAGTCATGGCTTATCAGGAGCCGAGGCCAGCGGCGCGCATCCTCATCGTCGAGGATGAGCAGTTACTGCGCGCCGGTCTCAAACAGTCCCTCACCAGATTTGGATATGAAGTGGAAGAGGCGGCCAGCGGAGAGGAAGCCCTGGAGCGTCTGAGGCACCAGGCATTTGAGGTGGTCCTTCTGGACCTGCATCTGCCCGGCATCCAAGGGGTGGAGCTGATGAGGCGCATATGCCGGCTGCAGCCCACCATTGCCATCATCATCCTCACCGGGAAGCCGGACCTGGAGAGCGCCATTGGGGCCGTAAAATGCCGTGCGTCGGACTATCTCATCAAGCCCGTGAGCCTGGACGAACTGCTGGATGCCGTTCGCAGAGCGCTCCAGAACGGCGGGATGGCACAAGGGCGCGATGCGCCGGCCGATGGGGTGCTGCAACTGGGCGGACTACTGCTGGACCGGGAGGCACGGCGGGCGGTGATCCGGACCGCGGATGGCCGGCAGGTTGCGATCACCCTCTCTCCCAGTGAGGTCTCCCTGCTGGCCTATATGATGGAGCGCACGCCGGCGGTCTGCTCCTACACGGAGCTGGCCGACCGCGCCTTGGGGTATCATTTGACCAATGGGGAAGCGCGGGAGCTCCTTCGCCCGCATATCTGCCGGCTGCGCCGCAAGTTCACGGCGCACCCCGGGGCGCCGGAGCTGATCCATACTGTCGTGGGGAAGGGGTACCGCCTGGAGGTCCCGCCGTACGCCGGCGGTTGAGGGGGCATATCGGAGGACGCGCAGAGCGCGCCGGGCCGTGGCTATCTTTCGGCGCCGCGCCACACCACGCGCAGGCTTTGGTCCGTGGAGAGCCGAAGCTCAAAGGTGAGGGTGTTTCTGCCGCGGGACGCCGGCGTGGGGGAGACGTCCAGAATTTGCGCATCCGCCGGCAGTACCACCATTACCCGCAGTGGAACCGCCTGCGTGCCCGGCTGTTTCTGGGCCGTGAGGGAGTATACCTTGCGGCCGGCCGCACTGTCGGAGCCGATGATTTCCGCCGGCAGGCGGTACACGAGGCGCGTGTCCAGCGTGTGGCCCGGCTCCAACAGCATCAGCGAGGCGAAGGCCTGTTTGCCATTTTCTTCGTACACGGAGATTCCCCCATCATATGGCTTTCCCCGCAGGAGGGATTCGGCCGGGATAGGATGCCCCTGCCCCTCGATCAGCTCGCTCCCGCGCGGCGCCAGCACCCGCAGATAGTTCCAATAACAGCGCTGGGTCATCTGCTCATAGGTCATATCATAGCGGGCTTCCTGCCGGCATACCCCCCGCCATCCCTGCAGAGGATGAGTGTGCCGGACACGGAGATCGACGCGCGGCTCCTCCGGATGGGACAGGTCTACCAGATATTCCAGGGACTGCTGGACGACGGCGTTGACCTTGTTGAAGCCCATGTTGGTGTCCAGCACCATGAGGAAGTCTCCGGGGGCATCGCGGAGCGCCCCGTCCCATCCCCGGGCGTGCAGCCATTCCCGGGGTCCAGCCTCCCGCATGAATATCAGCATATGCCGTTGCTGGAGAACATCCCACAGCGCGCCGGCCACCGTCATCCATTCTACCTGCTCCGGTTTTTCCTCCAGCCGGCGCAGGGCTGCTTGGAGCAAGGCCGCCATGAAATCCTTGCGGTGCTCCCACCATTCCTCGGTGATGCCGGCGGTGGGCGCCCACGCCTCACGGGCCGCCTTCAGGACGTTCTCTCCTGTGACCGGATGCGGATAACCTTCCACCCGCAGCGTGCCCAATCCCTCGATCAGCGCCTCTATGGCATGCTGGTCCAGCGCGATGACGCCGTCCGCCTGCCGGCCTTTGCCCATGGCGTACAGCGTCAGGGCAACCTCCGCTGAAGTGGGAAAATCGGGGCTCCAGTTGCTGTCGCGGAAGAGCAGTTGTTCGGCGACCATGAAATCGCGCAGGGGCTGTGGGGGAGGAGGATAGGGTCGGCGCAGGTCATCCACGGCATAGCTGTCCTCGAAGGCTATTTCGACCACTTTCCCATCCCGCACTGCCACCCAGGCCGCACCGCTGATGAACCCCCCGGTGGCGCGCAGTTCGTCCTCATTCTGCACCAGGATCAGGTAGGCGCGGGACCCCTCGGCACCCAGCAGGGCCGGCGCCCAATATGCACCTTCGATGCCGGCCTCCAGCAGTGGCAGGTAGCGGTCCAGCAGTGCCAGTATGGCCTGCACCCTGGGATGAAGCTGTGCCGCGTCGATGCGCTCCCTCGCCTGCCGGCCGGCCGCCAGCTCCCGCTGAACCGCCGGCCATTGATCCCGCGAGGCGGCCAGCGCCACCACCATCTTCTGCAGGGAGAAGCCGCTGTCGGGATCATCCAGCGCCGGCCCGAGGATCCCCGCGGCGAGCTCGCCGGCACGCAGGAGGTGCTGGGAGCATTCCAGCAGATGCGGGGCCGCCTGGACAGTGGGGCCAATCTGCGGCAGCCAGCCCAGGTGCGGCGCCAGCGCCAGGAAGGGGCCGGCGGTTTCGGCCAGCTCGTCCACATCGGTGCGCAGGGCGGACAGGACGGCCAGACCATCCACCGCTTTGGGATCAGCCGGATTGGCTTCGGCCAGCGCCTGCAGGCGGTTCAGGTCATCCCGAAGCCGGCCGGCGCACTGCCAGACCAATACGGCGCGCCATCCCAGCCAGGCCAGGCCGAGCACCACCAAGAACAGGATCAGCCAGCCGGCCAGCCGGCGCCGGCCCCTCTTGCGAGATGCTTCCGCATATTGCATATGGTTCATCCTGCTCTTTTCCGCTCAGTCGGATGAGGCCGGCGGCCGATAGCGCGCCCACGCCAGCCCCAGGGCGGTCGGCGTGTGGGAAACCGGGTCAAACAGGTTCCCGGTCGGGTACATCGTATCCGCCAGGCTGTACCAGCACCACCACTGCACCAGACGGTTCCCATCTGCGGAATAGCCCAGCTCTGCCTCGGTCAGCGTCAGGAACAGGTCGAATGTGCCGTACATGAATGCCTGCACCCGGGTGGGCTCGAAGCCGTATTCCGCCGGCATCAGCACGCCGTATTCCGAGACCACGAGGGGCGTATCC
>JACIWP010000042.1 GCA_014360855.1 Anaerolineae bacterium | reverse complement strand
CAGATTTGGCAAATTGTACCCGCTTATGCTTGGCGGAAGCAGGCCCGCGATGCCGGCAAACCCCGTGACGCTGAACTCCCGCCGGCCGACAGCCTCTCCACCCGAAACCGTTGAGAATCTGCTAACGCCTCCCCAGTCCCTCGGTTTGCCACGCCATAATCCCGATGCTATAATCGCGGCGATGTTGTCCACTTTGCGGAAAAGGAACAGCGCCGTGCAGGTGAACGGAGCGTCTTCATCCCATCAGCGCGATTGGATTCGCCTGACGCTGGTCATCCTTCTGCTCATCGGCGCCGGCCTGCGGCTGTACCGGCTCAACTGGGACGAGTTTCAGCACGCTCACCCGGACGAGCGCCACATCACCTGGGTGGCCACCAGCATCACCTGGCCGGCGGACAGCCGGGTGCTGTTCGACCCCCTGCGCACGACGCTCAACCCCTTCCGCTGGCCCCCCAGCTCCTCTTCAGAGGTCGGGGAAGCGCGCGCGTTCACCTACGGCCATTTCCCCCTGTACCTGATGGCGGCCGCGGCCCAGGGGCTGTCCCACATCTCGCCGCCGGCGGACGGCGGCACGTGGGCCGATTACGACCATATCCAGCTTGTGGGCCGCGCCATCTCCGCCCTGTTCGACACGCTGACCATCCTGCTGGTCTTCCTGCTGGCGAAGGAGCTGTTCGGGAAAAAGGCCGGCCTGCTGGCGGCGGCCTTCCAGACCTTCACCGTCCAGCACATTCAGCTCTCCCATTTCGCCGCCTTCGACGCCATCATGGCCACCTTCGTGGTGATGGCAGTCTGGCTGGCGGTGCGGGGCGTGCATACCGGCAAGGCGCGTCATTTTCTCCTCGCCGGCGCGGCCGCCGGCCTGGCCATCGGCTCCCTGGTGCGCTCGGCGCCGGTGCTCATGCCCGTCGCGCTGGCGCCGCTGGTGCGTCTGGAAATGGAGCGCCGGCAGGGCAGGATGGATGCGCGCCGCATCTGGGCGCTGGTGGGATGGGCCGCCGGCACAGTGCTCATCGCCCTGCTGGTCTTCGCCGTCACCAACCCCTTCGCCATCCTCGATTACCAGAGTTTCCTGAAGAATATCGGCGAACAGGGGCGCATGGTGCGCGGCGCGGTGGACTGGCCGTTCACGCGGCAGTACCGCGGCACGATCCCCTATCTGTATCAGATCGAACAACACGTCCGCTGGGCCATGGGATGGCCGCTGGGCATCGCGGCCTTCGCCGGCCTGGCCTGGGCAGTCTGGCGGGCAGTGCGGGGGCGGGCCGCCGCCGGCGAGTACATTATGCTGGCCTGGGTGGTACCCTATTTTCTCATCAACGGCGCCTTCATGGTCAAGTTCATGCGCTACATGGTCATCCTGACCCCCTTCCTGGGCCTGCTGGGAGCGGCGCTGTTGACGACCCTGGCGGAGCGGCTGGCCGGCACGCGCTGGGGCCGGCTGGGGCCGGCGCTCATCGCCGTCGCGCTGGCCTGGACGGCGGTCTATGCCCTGGCGTTCTCCACCATTTACACCCGTCCGCACACCTGGATACAGGCCTCGCGCTGGATATACGAGAACGTCCCCGACGGCTCGGTCATCGCGGTGGAGCACTGGGACGACGAACTGCCCAAGCCCCTGCGGGAACCGGGCATGAACAGCGGCGCGCACGGCTATCAGCACATCACCCTGCCGCTCTATGAGGAGGACACGCCGGCGAAGTACGAGATCATCAAGACCGCCCTCCAGCAGGCGGATTACATCATCCTGGCCAGCAACCGGCTCTACGGCTCCATCCCGCGCCTGCCCAAGCGCTATCCCATGACCATCGCCTATTACGACCTGCTCTTCCGCGGCGAGCTGGGGTTCGAGCTGGTCAAAGCATTTACGTCGTACCCGCGCCTGGGACCGCTGGTCTGGGTGGATGACCATGCCGATGAGAGCTTCACGGTCTATGACCATCCCAAGCCGCTGATCTTCAAAAAGGTGCGGACGCTCTCCGACGAGGAGATATGGGAGAAGCTGGGCGGGAAATGGGAGGGGGCCATCCCCGGCTGGGTGGGGGATAAGGGGCCGGCCGGCAAGCGGCCGGCCGCGCGCAAATCCCTCCTGCTCGACCGACCGGTGGGCGAACTGCCGGTGGTGGACGACTTCCGCTGGAACGCGCTGGCCAGCCGGCATGCCGGCATCGCTGTCCTGGTGTGGTGGGCGGCGGTTGTCCTGCTGGGCCTCATCGCCGCGCCGCTGGCTTTCGTGGTGTTCGACCGCCTGCCGGATAGGGGCTGGGCCTTTAGCAAGCCCCTGGCCCTGCTGTGCATCGGATACGCCAACTGGCTGGGGGCCAGCCTGCGCCTGACGCAGAACCGAACTCCCATCATCGCGCTCTTTGCGCTGGGGCTGGCCGGCCTGTCGGCTTCCATCGCCTGGCGCCGGCGGGAACCCCTCCTGGCCCATCTGCGCCGGCGGTGGCGCCTCCTGCTGACCATCGAGGGGCTGTTCGCCTTCGCCTACGGCGCATTCGTGCTGATCCGGCTCCTCAATCCGGACCTGTGGCAGCCCTGGACAGGCGGCGAGAAGCCCATGGAATTCGCCTTCCTGAACGCTGTGCTGAAATCGGCCTGGTTCCCGCCGTACGACCCCTATTTCGCCCACGGTTATATCAATTACTATTACTACGGCCTGTATCTGGTGTCCCTGCTCATCAAGCTGACGGGCATCGCGCCGGCCGTGGCGTTCAACCTGGCCGTGCCGACCCTCTTCGCCATGACGGTCTGCGGCGCCTTTGGGGTGGGGTATGCCCTGGCCGCCGGCCTGCGGCGCGCCCGGGGCGACTGGCGCCGGGGCATCGCCGGCGGCCTCCTTTCCGCGGCGCTGGTGGCCGTGATGGGCAACCTGGCCGCCTTCGCCCAGCTTCAGCGCGCCGTCGGCGGTCTGGGCGGCAGTACCTTTACCAGCAATATCCCCGGCCTCCAGCCGTTGGTGCGGCTCATCCCGGGATTGGTGCAGTTGGCGCGCGGGGCGCGCCTGCCGCCATTCGATTACTGGGCGCCCAGCCGGGTCATCACGAATACCATCAACGAGTTTCCCTTCTGGAGCTTCCTGTTCGCGGACCTGCACCCGCACATGATCGCCATCGCGTTCGCGCTGACGGCCATGGCCGGCGTTCTGAACATGCTGTGCCGGCCGGCGGTGCCCGGGGAGCTGGCCGGCCGGCGCGCGGTTGCCGTGCTTGCCCCCTATCTGCCCGGCTGGGGCGAGCTGGCCTCCTGGCTGGCCCTGCCCCTGCTCATCGGCGCGCTGGGCGCCATCAACACCTGGGACCTGCCGACGTACATCGGCCTGGCGGTGCTGGCATATCTTCTGCGGGTCGGGCGGGACGCGCACTGGCGGCTGGCGCTGGCAAAGACAGCGGTCTTCGCCGGCGGACTGGCCGTGCTGTGCTATGTGCTGTACCTCCCCTTCTATCGGCATTATGCCGCCATGAGTGTCGGCATCGGGTTGACCAGGGGGCGGACCGACGGCTGGCAGTGGCTGACCATCTGGGGGTGCTTCCTCTTCCTGGCGCTGAGCTATTACCTGGTGGAACTACGCCGGCGCGGTGAACGGGTGCCGATCCTGCGTTGGGTGCGCATGATCATGGAGCACTGGACCGTTCTGCCGCGGCTGGAAGCCCTGGGCCGCCGGCTGGTGCGCGAGGCCAGCCCGCTCTATCACACCGAGCGCCTGGCGCTGGGCATCGGCCTGCTGACGGCCGTCGCGCTGGCACTGCTGAAGTACTGGCCCGGTGCGCTGGCAGTCCTGGTGCTGATCGGCGGGGGCCTGTTGTTCCGCCGCCGGCGGGCCGGCCCGCAGGAGGACTTCGTCAATCTGCTGGTCTTCGTCGGCTTCCTCATCCTGCTGGGGGTGGAAGTGTTCTTCCTGCGGGATTTCCTGCAGGGAGGCGACCACTACCGCATGAACACCCTTTTCAAGTTTTACATCCAGGCATGGGTGCTCCTGGGTGTAGCGCTGGGAGCCGCCCTGCCGTCCATATGGGAACAGGTGGGACAGCGCTGGTCGCCGGCGTGGGCCGGCATCTGGCAGGCCGGCCTGGTGCTCCTGCTGGCGGCCTCGTTCCTATTTGTGCCCCTGGCCGTGCCCCAGCGCGTGACAGACCGCTTCCCCAACGCGACCCCGCCCATCGGCACCCTGGATGGAATGGCGTTCATGACCGTGGGGAAGTTCTTCTGGCCTGACCCGTCCTACGAAATTGACCTGCGCTATGATTACGAGGCCCTGCGGTGGCTGATGGAGCACGTGCGGGGCACGCCGGTGGTGGCGGAGGCCGGCATCGGGTATTATCGGGAGGGCGGCCTGCGCGTGGCGACGTATACCGGCCTGCCCACGCTGGTGGGCATGCATCAGAACGAACAGCGCTACGGCGAAATGGTCGGCGAGCGCGAGGGCCTGACGCGCCGGCTCTTCGACTCGCCCGATATCGCGCAGGCCCAGGCGGTGATTGACCGGCTGGACATCGCGCTGATTTACATCGGCCAACTCGAGCGAGCGCCGGGGGTATACTCGCCGGCCGGCATCGCCAAGTTCGAGGAAATGGCCCGCCTGGGCATCCTGCAGGAGGTGTACCGCAACCCGCACACCGTGATTTACGCCGTGCCCGGCCGCACCATCCCCGGATTGTGGGATTGAGGCCGTAACGCCTGGGGGCTTTTGCGTCTATTGGGGTGAGATGGATATTTTTCATGAGATTTTAAGCTTTGCCGGCTATATTGGCTGACTGCAGGAGGTGACATGGGAGCCGTACTGGCCTGGTGGTTGGCGGTCCAGCTCGTCGGACTGCTGGCCCTTCCCCTGACATTCCATGTGTTCAAGGGTCTGCCGGAGCGCGGTTATGCCTTCGCGCGTCCCCTGGGACTGATGCTGGCCGGCTACGTTTTCTGGCTGTTGGGCAGTCTGGGATTCTTGCGCAACAGCCTGGGGGGCGTGCTCTTCGCCCTGGCGGTGCTGGCTGTCGTCTCGGTGTATGTCGGCCGGCGTGAGCTGGGCCTGGCCCCACTGGAAGCGGGGCAGGAGACGCTGTGGGCCTTCCTGCGCCGGCAAAAGAAGCTGGTCCTGCTGGTCGAGGGGCTTTTCCTGGCCGGCCTGGCCGGCTGGGCGCTCTACCGCGCCTACAGCCCGGACATCGCCACCGCCGGCGGCGAGAAGTTCATGGAATATGCCTTTATCAACGCCATCTTGCGCAGTCCCCGGCTTCCGCCGGCGGACCCCTGGCTCTCCGGCTTTGCCATCAGCTATTATTACTTCGGCTATCTCATCCTCTCCATGCTCATCCGGCTCTCCGGTCTGCCGTCTAACATCGCCTTCAACCTGGGGCTTGCGCTCCTGTTCGCGCTGACGATCACCGGCGCCTTCAGCCTGGCGTACAATTTGGTGGCGCTGGCACAACGGCGCGCCGGCCGGGAATCGTTCGGGCAGGCCGCCGGCTACGGCCTGCTCGGAAGCCTCCTGCTGGCCATCATGGGCAATCTGGAGGGCTTTTTCGAACTGCTCCACGCCTGGGGGGTGGGCGGCGCCGGCTTCTGGAAGTGGCTGGACATCCGCGACCTGGCGGCCCTGCCGCCAGGCGGCGCGGCTGTTCCCAGCCGCTACCTGTGGTGGTGGCGCGCCTCGCGCGTCCTGCAGGACTACGACCCCCTTGGGAACCCCATCGAGATCATTGATGAGTTCCCCTTCTTCAGCTTTATGCTGGGGGATATCCATCCACATGTGCTGGCCCTGCCCTTTGGTCTGATGCTCCTGGCCCTGGCGCTGAACCTGTTGGTCTCCGAGAAGGTGCACGAGGGCCTGCGCCGCTGGGGGCCGCTGACGCTCTTGTACGCCCTCTGCCTGGGCGGGATGGCCTTCATGAACACATGGGACTTCCCGGTGTACGGCGTGCTGATGGTGCTGGCCTTTGCCCTGCGCAGTTACGTACATCATCGGGCGCTGAACCGGGAGTGGCTTCAGGAGGTGCTCGGGACGGGCATCATGTTGGCGGCCGCCGGCGTTATCCTGTACATCCCCTTCTACCTCGGATTCCAGTCGCAGGCCGGCGGGCCGGCGTTCTCCCTGTGGGCCAAGACCCGCATCGCCCATTATCTGGTGATGTTCGGGCCCTTCGTCTTCATCGCCATCGCCTTTGTGCTGGCTGTCGGCGCCGGCCTGCCGGCGGCTTGGCGCACGGGCCGGCTGTCCCGCAGCGCGGTCTCCATCATCGGTGCGGTCGCCATCCTGTTAGCCGCGCTTTCCATCATCACCGGGCGCTGGCTGGCTCTCTGCCTGACCCTGCTCATGGCGGCGGCGGCGCTGGTGCTGTGGCGCCGGCTGGAGGAAGCCGGCGAGGAGACCGATTGGCCGACCATGTACGCCCTGCTGATCCTGCTGGTGGGCCTGGGGCTGACCTTCGTGGTGGAATATGTCTATCTGCGGGACACTTTCGGCACCCGCATGAATACCATCTTTAAGTTTTACTTCCAGGCCTGGAGCATGCTGGCCATCGCCGGCGCCTACGGTGTCTATTACGTGCTGAACCGCACCCGCCGGCTGGCGTTCCAAAACGCCTTCCTGGTGGGGCTGATCGCGCTGGTGGCCGCCGGCATGGTCTATCCCGTGCTGGCGGCGCCGAACCGGGCGGAGGGCTTCCAGCGCAAGCCCACCCTGGACGGCATCGCCTATGCGGCGCAGTACTGGCCGGCCGATTACGCCGCGGTGCAGTGGCTGAACGCGCATGTGCGGGAGCCGGCGGTCATCCTGGAGGCACACGGCGGTTCCTATACTCCGTACGGCCGCATCTCCGCCATGACCGGTATCCCCACCCTGCTGGGTTGGGGTGGGCACGAACTGCAGTGGCGCGGTAGCTACGACGAGCCGGGCCGGCGCGAGCCGGATATCGAGGCCATCTACCGCGGTATGGACCGCGAGCAGGTCAACGCCCTGCTGGAGAAGTACGACATCACGTATGTGTATGTGGGGCAGTTGGAGCGCGAGAAATTCCAACTCAGCCAGCCCATGATCGACAAGTTCGGCCTGTTCATGGACCTGGTCTATGACCAGGATGGGGTGCGAATTTACCAGCGTCGGGGGAAATGACCGCATGAGCGCACGAGCACGTGCACCGGAACGCGCTGAATCCATTCCCGCGGAATGGCAGAAGGCCTTCACTGTGGAGGTGGTGCTGTACCTGGCGATCGGCCTGGCGGCCCTGCTGGTGCGGCTGTGGCAGTTGGATGCCTGGCCGCTGTCGCCGGCGGAGGCCGTGCAGGCCTGGCGGGCGTGGCAGATCGCCCATGGGCAGTCGCCGGCGTTGATGCCGTACAGCCCTCTGCTGATGACCGCCAACATCGTCTGCTTCGCCCTGTTCCGCGCCAGCGACGCCACGGCGCGGTTGTGGCCGGCGCTCTTCGGCACCGCCCTGGCGCTCCTGCCGGCGCTCCTGCGCCGGCAGGTGGGCCGCTCCGCCGCGCTGATGACCAGTCTCCTGCTGGCGTTTTCCCCTTCTCTGCTCGCCGCCTCCCGCTCTCTGGACGGCCGCACGGCGGCCCTGTTCGCCGGCCTGCTGTTGCTGATTGCCCTCTGCCGGCTGAGCGAGGGCGGGGGCCGGCGGGAGATGCGCTGGGGGGCAGTCGCCCTGGCATTTGGCCTGCTCTCCTCCCCCATGTTCTACAGCGTGCTCCTGCTCCTCATCACTGGGGCAATCGTGCTGTGGGGGGCGCGCCGGCGGCTGGGTATGGAGGGATTCTGGGCCTCCGCCGGCCGGCGCTGGGAAGAACTGCGCGGCCAGCGCGCTCTGTGGCGAGAGGCCGGCCTGCTCTTTGTCGGTCTTTTCCTCCTGCTGGGCACCGCCTTTCTGCTCAATTTCGACGGGCTGGGCGCGGCGGCGGACCTTCTGCCGGCATGGGGGCGCGGCTTCGCCTGGGGGCCGCAGAGCTACGGCCCACTGGTGGTGCTGTGGTCCCTGGTCCTGTATGAGACCGCCGGTCTGCTGTTCGGCATCGCCGGCCTGGTCATGGGCATCCGCCGGCGCGATGCCATTTCCTTGTTCGCCGGCTGGTGGCTGGTGGGAGGCCTGGTGTTATCCCTCGTCTCCGGAGGCTGGCGGCCGGCCGACCTGGCCCTGCTGGCGGTGCCGGCGGCCCTGCTGGCCGGCAAAGCCCTGGGCGAGCTGGCGGAATGGACAGCGCGCGAGGCGCTCAAAGAGGCGGAATGGCTGATCCTGCTGGTAGGGGCCGTGCTGGGCGTATTCGGTTATCTGGGATTTGCCCATTATGCCCGCACCGGCCAACTGCTCTCCCTCCTGCTGGCGGTCGTCGCCTGTCCGCTCATCCTGCTGGTGGTGACGGGCGTCGTCCTGGTATGGGGAGAGCGCCGGCGCGCCCTGCGGGGGCTGGCACTGCTGGCCGCCGGCGGGAGCATCCTCCTGCTGGTGCACAACGCCTGGTTCTCCTCCCTGCTGGCAGACGTCTCGCGCCATGACCTGCTGACCGCGGCGCGGGCGGAGGCCGGCGTGCGCGATATGGTCGAGCTGGCCCAGCGCTACGGCAGTCAGGTGCGGGGTGACCCGTACTCGGCCCCTATCCTGCTGGTGGGGGACGAGGTGGAATGGTTGCGGTGGGCTTTGCGCGATTTCCGGCGGGTGGAATATGTGCGGCGGTTCGGGAGCGCCGGCGACTTCCCCATCGTCATTACGCCGGGGAACCTTCAGCCGCCGCTGGGGGAGAGCTTCGTGGGACAGGATATGGCCGTGTACAGTGACTGGCGGCCGGCCGGCATGGAGGGATGGACGCTGGCGCGTTGGCTGGTTTCCCGCGTGCCGCCGGCGTCCCCGCCCCAAGAGACCATCATCTTCTGGGCCCAGCGCTGAGGCCCTGGCGTTCTCACCATACATGACTGCGAGGGGATGACACCATGCGCGATACCATGACCCGAACGATGCACTGGCTGGAGCGGCCCATCCTGGGTGCGACCCGCTGGGACATCGAGAAGACGCTCTATCTGCTGTTGATCCTGCTGGCGCTGGCCACACGCCTGTGGGGATTGGGCTGGCGCGCCATGAGCCATGACGAGAGCCTGCACGCCGTCTATTCCTACAAGCTGTACAACGGCGAGGGCTATCAGCATGACCCGATGATGCACGGGCCGTTCCTGTTCCATGCCAACGCCCTGGTCTATTTCCTCTTCGGGGACAATGATTTCACCGCCCGGTTGGTGCCGGCGCTCTTCGGGGTGGTGCTGGTGGCACTGCCCTGGTTCATGCGGCGCTGGCTGGGACGCATCGGCGCGCTGGCGGCATCGTTCATGTTCCTGATCTCCCCGTCCATCACCTATTATGCCCGCTATATCCGCAACGACATTTACATCCTGGTCTATAACGTCATCTTCATCGCCCTGATGTTCGCCTATCTGGAGCGCCGGCAGGCCAAATACTTGTACGGCATGGCGGCCGCGATGGCCTTCATGTTCTGCACCAAAGAGGTAGCCTACATCTTCGTGCTCATCGTCGGCCTCTTCCTGGCGGTGGTGACCCTGATCGAGATCCTGCAGGCGCGGCGCTTCCCGCCCGATTCGGCGCTGTTCGATGTGACGATGCTGGTAGGCACGCTGGCACTGCCCATGGCCTCGGCTTTTGTGGTGAAAATCCTGGGCTTTAACCCGCTCGACTATTCGGCCCAGGGCATCCTGCGCTCGGGCATCGTGTTCCTGGTCATTCAGGGCCTTGCCGCGGCGCTGGGCATCTGGTGGAGGAAGCGCGAGTGGCCCATCGCCGCCGGCATCTTCTACGCCATCTTCACCCTGCTGTACACCACCTTCTTCACCAACGGCAAGGGCTTCGCCACCGGCATCATGGGCTCCCTGGGCTACTGGCTGGAACAGCAGGGCGTCCAGCGCGGCGCCCAGCCCTGGTACTACTACGGCGTGGTGCTCCCCATTTATGAGTTCCTGCCCCTCCTGCTGGGGCTGGCGGCCATCGTGGTCTATATCGTTTTCCTGCCGCGGCCGGATGTGGAAGCCGGCGCCGATGCGCAGGTGGTGCGGGCGCGCGGGCTGTTCATGCCTTTCGCCATATATTGGGCGCTGGCAACCATCTTCGCCTACAGCTATGCCGGCGAGAAAATGCCCTGGCTGATGGTGCACCTGGCCCTGCCGCTCATTATCCTGGCCGGCTGGCTGGTGGAGCGCGTCTTCCGCTCCGCAGACCTGCGCAAGCTGTGGTCTGAGGGGGGGCCGATCCTCGCCCTCTCCTCCGTCCTGCTGGTCTTCGCCGCCGCGAAACTGCTGAGCCTGCGGCCGTTCCAGGGCCGCGACATCGCCCATCTGAGCGAGACGCTGGGATGGCTGGCGGCGCTGGTGGTGGGCGCCGGCCTGGTGGCCCTTGTGGTCTGGTACTTCCAGCGCATGGGGGCGCGCGCCGGCCTGCAAACGCTGTTCGCCGCCCTGTTCATCCTGCTCTCCCTCTTCACCATCCGCGCCATGTGGATGGCCAACTATATCAACTATGATTACGCCACCGAGCACCTGGTCTATGCCCATGCCACGCCCGACATCAAGATCGTGGTGGGCGATCTGGAGAAGCTGTCGCGCCGGCTCTACGGCGACATGTCCATCCGCTTTTCATATGACGACGATTCGACCTGGCCGCTGGAATGGTACTTCCGCAAGTTCCCCAACGCGGTATATTACGGTGACCAGCCGCACAAGGATGTGATGGACCTGCCGGTGGTCATCGCCGGCAGTAAGAATTGGGACAAGGTCAAGCCTTTCCTGGGCAACCGCTACTACCGCTTCACCTATAAGCTCATCTGGTGGCCCCTGGAGGATTACAAGGAGTGGCCGCGGCAGAACCTGCTGGCCCAACTGGCCAAACCCGAGGTGCGGAAGAGGCTATGGAACGCCTGGTTCTACCGCAAGTTCGATTACGACCCGGCGGAATGGCCCCTGCGGCATGAGTTCGCCGTCTTCGTGCGGCGCGATATCGCCGACCAGGTGTGGGACTTCGGCGCCAAGCCGCCCGAGGTGGTGGAGATGCCGGCCGACATTTACCTGGAAGGAATGCGGGAAGTCTACAGCGTGGCCATTATCGGCGCCGGCCCGGGCGCCGGCGAGGGCCAGTTCACCAACCCGCGCAATGTGGCGGTGGGGCCGGACGGCTCCATCTACGTGCTCGATACCGACAACCATCGCGTGCAGGTCTTTGACGCCAATGGGCAGTTCGTGCGCATGTGGGGGAGCCAGGGCGCGGAGCTTGGCCAGTTCCAGGAGCCGTGGGGCATCGCCGTGGGGAAGGACGGCATGGTCTATGTGGCGGATACCTGGAACCACCGCATCGAGAAGTTCACCTCCGCCGGCGAGCCAGTCAAGAGCTGGGGCTTCTTCGGGACGACCGACGGGACCCTGGGGACGCCGGCGGTCTTCTGGGGGCCGCGCGCCATCGCCATTGATCCCGAGGGCAACCTGTACATCACCGACACTGGCAACAAGCGCGTGCAGAAGTTCTCCCCCGACGGCGAGTTCCTGGGCCAGTGGGGCGGCTTCGGGGCAGACCCTGGCCTGTTCAACGAACCGGTGGGCATCGCCATTGACCGCCAGGGGAATATCTATGTGGCGGATACCTGGAACCGCCGCGTGCAGAAGTTTGACCCCCAGTTCCAGTTCCTGAAAGCCTGGGATATCTACAGTTGGGAAGGGGAATCGGTGCTGAACAAGCCGTACCTGACGGTAGGCCCCGATGACCTGCTGTACATCAGCGACCCGGAGGGCTACCGCATCCTGGTGTACGACCTGGAGGGCAAGTTCATCGCCAGCTTCGGCACCTTCGGGGCGGACGCCAAGTCGTTCAACCTGCCCACCGGCCTGGCGTCCGACCCGAACGGCTTTATCTACGTGGCGGACGCCGGCAACCACCGGGTGATGAAGTTCCCGGTCCTGCCGCGCCAGTAGGATGTGAAGGAGAAGCGCCGCTGACCCACGAGCATGGAGGGATGTCCGCAAGGCCATTGGCGGCTGTGGTGGAGTGGATAGATTGGGTCATCGCCGCCGGCGCGCTGGCATTGGCCGGCTGGGGCCAGCACCTCTTCGCCGCCGGCCAGATGGCGCGCGCCGTCTTGCTCATGAGCGCGGCTATGATCCTCTTCGCCTGGGCGGTGCGGCGCCTGCCGGCCGCAGAGCCGGCGACAGCGCCGCTGACAGCGGTCCCGCCGGCGCGGCGCCTGGCCGGCCTGGCCCTGCTGGGCCTTTCCATCTTTTGCATCATCCTGGCGTTATGGCGTTTCGGCACCAATGCCCCGGACAACGCCGGCTGGGCGCTCTACCTGGCCAGCATGGCCCTGTTCCTGCTGGCCTTCCTGGTCATGGAAGGCCCCCCGAACCGCGAGAGCGTGCGGCGCTGGGCCGGCCGGGCGCGGGCGATGCGCGGGGAGCTGTTTCTGCTCTTTGTCCTGGTGACGGCCGGCGGGGTCCTGCGCTTTTACGGCGTGGATGCCCTCCCGTATGGGGTGTGGTTCGACGAGTCGGATAACGCCGTGTGGGCCAGGGAAATCCTGACCC
Source organism: Anaerolineae bacterium (assembly GCA_014360855.1). Classification (NCBI taxonomy): domain Bacteria; kingdom Bacillati; phylum Chloroflexota; class Anaerolineae; species Anaerolineae bacterium. Next base: position 3,229 of record JACIWP010000042.1, on the reverse strand, counting down.
GCCCGGACTTCCGCCCGCTGTATGTGGCGTCCACCAATCTGCCGGCCCACTTCCTGTACCTGATCGCGCTGTCCTTCCGGCTCTTCGGCGTGAACGCCGGCGCCCTGCGGATGGTCACCGCATTCTTCGGCACGGCCACCATCCTGGGGATGTGGCTGTTGGGGCGGGAGATCGGTGGGCGATGGGTGGGGTTACTGGCCGCCGGCATGGTGGCGGTCTCGCACTGGTGCATCAACTTCAGCCGGCTGGGCATGCACGGCATCACTACGCCCTTCTTCGCCGTGCTGGCGGCCTACTGGCTGTTGAAGGGCCTGCGCACTGGCTCGCGCCGGCGCCTGGCCGCCGGCGGGCTGATGCTGGGGCTGGGCCTGTGCTTCTACGCGCCGTTTCGCCTCTTCCCCTTCGTCATCGTCCTCTTCCTGGCGGCCAAAGCTCTGCTGGAGCGGGGATTCCTGCGGCGCGGCTGGCAGGGTGTCATGATATATATCCTGGCCAGCCTGATTGCCTTCGCCCCCATCGGCCAGTACGCCTGGGTGCACCGCGACGAGTTCTTCGCCCGCACGAAGCAAACCTCCCTCTTCACGGGCAAGACGCGCGAACAGGCGATCGAGGCCCTGCAGTCGAACATCCGCAAGCATCTCCTGATGTTCAACTATCAGGGGGACCGCAACGGCCGGCATAACCTGCCCGGCGAGCCGATGCTGGACGCCGTCACCGGCGCCCTGCTCACGCTGGGCGCGGCCTACGTGCTGGCCCGCCTGCACCGCCCGCGCCAACTGCTCATCGCCGGCTGGTTCGGCATTATGCTGTGCGGCGGCATTCTCTCGCTGGACTTTGAGGCGCCGCAGTCACTGCGCTCTATCGGTACAATCCCGGCCGTCTTCCTGATGACGGCGCTGGCGGTGCCGGCGGCCGCCGATGTGCTCCTCAGGCCTCTGCGGCAGATGAACCGGCCGGCGCTGGAGCGGGCGGCCGGCGCCCTGCTGACCGTGGGGGTCGTCGCCGGCCTGGCCTACAGCGCCTACCTGAACTTCGACATCTATTTCGTGCGCCAACCGCGCCACCCGGATGTCTTCCACAGCTATAACGCTCGCGAGGCCTTCACCGCCCGCATGGTGGCGGCCCATCAGGACGAGTATATCTTCTATTCCATTTACGTCGGCCATCCCACGGTGCGCTTCCTGGCCCCGGACGCGCCCTATCACCGCTCCTTCCAACCGCTGGATGACCTGCCGGTGCGCGGCCTGGTGGACCGCGATGTGCTGTACGTGATGGAGCCGGAGTTCTGTCCTCCGCCGGAGCTGTTTGCGGTCTGGTATCCCAATGGACAGATACGCTGGTACAACGACCCCTCCGGCGCCCCCATGTTGTTCGTCTACCAGGTATCGAAGGACGAGGTCAACGCCATGCAGGGCGTCTGGCTGAAGCTGTACGGGACGGATGGCGCGCTCATCAAAGAGGAGCGGGCTGACACGCTGGCGGGCAGATGGGATGATTGGGCCGGCATCGGGCCGGCGCGCGGCGAGTGGAGCGGGCAGGTCTTCATCCCCTATTCCGGCGTGTACACCTTTGTGCTCCGTTCGACCGGCACAGCCTCGCTGGTGCTGGACGACCAGCCCATCCAACTGCCCGACGGCGGGGAGGTCAGCGAGGAGCGCCTGCTGGTCAAGGGCTGGCACCCGATACGCCTGGTGGCCGACGCGGCGGCCGGCGGCGAGGTGCGCGTCGACTGGGCGCCGCCGAACGGCCAGCCCCAGCCCATCCCGCGCGAGGCGCTCAATATCCTGCCGGGCCTGCAGAACGGCTTGTACGGCTATTACTATCAGGGGTTGGAGTGGTCCGGGGTGCCGGTGTTCGGGCGGGTGGATTGGCAGGTAAACTTCCGCTGGCATATCCAGCCGCTCCCTGCGCCCTTCAGCGTGGAATGGTTCGGCGGGCTGAAGATTGACCAGGCCGGCACGTACCTCATCGCCATTGATTCCAACTCCGACGCCCTGGTGGAGCTGAACGACGAGATCATCCTGGACAGCATGCAGGCGCCGCACGGCTACCACGGGGTGAACGTGTACCTGGAGCCGGGGGTGTATCCCATCCATGTGCGCTACCGCGAGCCGGGCGGATATACCATGATGCGCCTGCAGTGGCACCCGCCGGGCGGACAGTTCGAGGCCATCCCGGCCCAGCACCTGGTGCCGAAGATGCCGGAGGGCGCCCTGCCGGCCTTCACCATGACGGAGCAGGCCCCCGCGCCGGCGGTGGAAACGCCGCCGGCCGTCGCCATGGAGGATGTGGAGGAAGTATCGGCGAAACTGCTGGCGGCCTGGCCGGCCGCCCGCTGGCTCCAGGAGCCGCGCTACATCGCCGTCGGACCACAGGGGGACGTCTTTATCTCGGACGCCGGCAAAAAAGCGGTGGCGGTCTTCGATGCCGGCGGCCGCTTCCGCGCCTGGTGGGGCGAGGGGCTCCTGCAGGACCCCGCGGATCTGGCGCCGGCGCCGGACGGCGGCCTGTACGTGATGGACGCCGGCCGCTCTCGGCTGGTGCGCTTCGACGCGAACGGGAAACCCGCTGGGGAATTGGGCGAAACGGCCGGCTTGTACGGCTCGCGCGGGCTGGCCTGGACGCCGGCCGGCGAGCTGGCCATCGCCGACACCGGCTCCAATCGCATCGTGATCCTGTCGACTTCCGGCGAGCTGGTGCGCAGTTTCGGCATGCAGGGGGCCGGCATCGGCCAGTTGGATCAGCCGGCGGACCTGGCGGTAGCTCCCGACGGGAGCATTTTTGTGGCCGATACCCTGCTGAACAAACGCCTGCAGGTCTTTAGCGGCGAGGGTACGGTCCTGCGCCAGTGGGCGGTGCCCTGGGCCAGCGATTTCCTGGCGCCGGCGATGGCCATCGCGCCGTATGGCCGGCTCTATATGGCGGACCCGGACCGCGGCCGGGTCTGGGAGTATGCGCTGGACGGCTCCATGGTGGTGTGGTGGGCCGGCGGGGATATGCGCCGCCCGGTGGGGCTGGCGGTGGATGCGGCCGGCCGCATTTATGTGCTGGATGGGGAAACGAGGACCATCTACATATTTGAGCGGATAGAATGAACACAGCGGAAACCAGGCTCACCCTGCGTCATGTGGTGCTGTGGCTGGCGGCGCTGATCCTGGCGCTGATGGGTCAGCGCCAGTTTGAGACGGGGGGGATCATCCGCGATGCGCTCCTGCTGTACGGCGCGGCC
>JACIWP010000041.1 GCA_014360855.1 Anaerolineae bacterium | reverse complement strand
CAATTGGACAAATGCCAGTACATCATGGTATGTTAGTGTCACGACGCCCTCTCTGCTCTATGGTTGGTTTCGCAACTACCAAATAGCAGGAGGACGTCGTACTGTCAAAAGTGGGTAAGACCCAGCCCGCCGACCCTTTGACACCACGCGAACCAGCTTCTATAATATGCTTCGGGCAGCAGGAAGGCAATCTGCATGTCGCAGGGGCACAGAAGCGACCTGTTTGACTGGCTCAGGAGTCTGGGGTGGATACCATAGAACAGCTTCCGCTGTTTCCGGAATTCGAGGGACCGCCGGCGGTACCGCCGGCTGAGGAAGCGCCGGCCGCGCCGGCCCTCTCCGCGCGCGCTCCCCTGCGCGAGGCCATCCGCGCCTTCGAGGACGCCATGGTGCGCAAGGGCTTCACCCGCAACACCATCACCGCCTTCCGCGCCGACCTGCGCATCCTGTGCGAATTCATCCCACCCGACCGCCCTGTCGGCGAGATCGGCACGCGCGACCTGCAGGGGTTCCTGACCTACCTCGTGCGCGAGCGCGGCCGGCCCTGCAAACCCAAGTCCTATGCCCGCCGGCTCACCACCCTGAAGGTCTTCTTCGGCTGGCTGTACGAAGAGGGGACCCTGCCGCATGATCCGGCCGCGCCGCTGGTGCATCAGCCGGCCTACACCCCCCTGCCGCGCGTCCTTTCCGAGGGGCAGATCGCCCAAGTGCGGGAAGCCGCCCAGCGGCTCGCGCAGGGCGAGAAGCCGGACTGGCGGCCGTGGCTCCTCTTCGAGCTCCTGCTCCAGACCGGCATCAAGAAGACCGAATGCATGAACATCCACCTGGCGGACATTGACATCACCCATCCGGAGGGGCCGGCACTGCATATCCGCTATCCCCAGGTACGCCAGAAGTACAAGGAGCGCACGCTGAAACTGCCGGCGGAAATCGTGACGCTACTGCGGGAGTACCGCGCCCAGTACCAGCCGGCCGAGCACCTCTTCGAATGCACGGCCCGCAACCTGGAATATGTGCTGAATCATCTGGCCGAGCTGGCCGGCATTGACGGCGGCATCTCCTTCGAGATGATGCGCTGGACCGCCGCCCTGCGGGACTACCGGGCCGGCATGGACGAGGCCGCCCTGCGCCGCAAATTGGGCCTGTCCAAACTGCGCTGGCGCGAGACGCTGGAGAAGCTCCAGCGGCTGGCCGAGCCGGCGCTGTAACGCGGGAACACGAGGTCAGCATGAAATTCGTCGTCCGAGATACGCCCCAGACCCCAGCTGATACCCTGCGCCAACTCCTGTCGGAGGCGGAAAGGCTCGCCGCTAACCTGCCGGGCGCCGGCGCATCCGCGGCGCGCCTGCTGACCCTGCTGGACGAGATAGATGCCGAACACCGCCGGCTGAAAGAGCTGGGGATTGACCTGCGCCCGGAGGAAACGCGGCTGGAAAGCCTGCATGCCTCCCTGCGCCAGCGCAAGGCCCGCTTCCTGCGGGAACTGCGCGCCGCCGGCGGGCTGGCCGCTCTGCGCGCCCAGCGCACGCCGCCCAGCGAGGCCTGGTGGTGGTTCCTGGACGAGGAGCTGGCACAGGAGCGCCGGCGCCAGCTCCGACGCCTTGGCCTGCTGGCCGGCATCGCGGCCGGCGTGCTGATCATCGCTGTGGTGGTCATGTACGTCATCGCCCGGCCGGACCCTGTGGTCCTGGCCACCAGCCGCAACCTGCATCGCGCCCAGGATTATATCCTCCAGGGGAGGCTTTCCGAGGCAGTTCCCCTCATGGAAGAAAATACCCGCCTGGACCCGCAGAACCCCGAATGGTACATCCGGCTGGGGGTGCTGGCGGAAGTCACCGGGAATGCGGCGCAAGCGCAGGAGGCCTTCTCCCGCGGCCGGGAGCTGTCAACGGACGAGGCGGCATTTTTGACAGAGCGCGCCCAGTATTATAATGAGGTGAATGCTTTTGCGCCGGCCCTGGCCGATGCCAGCGAGGCGGTGCGTCTGCGCCCCGATTCGGCCATGGCGCACTTGATGCTGGGGCGGGCGCTGGCCGGCCTGCGGCGCTACCCGGAAGCCATCGCCGCCTACGAGCAGGCAGTGGCCCTGGCGGAGAACACGGATCAGACGCTCTACGTCATAGCCAAGGTGGAGCTGGGCTATCTCTTGCAGAGCCTGCCGGCGCTGACGCCGGCGGCCCCCTGAGCCGGCACGCCACTTTGTGACAATTTTCTCTATCCGTGGGTTGTTTTGACTTTATGACAGAAATCGGTTATAATATCCTTGGGCGAAAAGTGAATACGATGGGCAACTGGTGGAGGCGCGCGGCCGCATGAGGTGGGGGCGTTCGGTCAGCGATCTGTATAAATGGATGCTGCCCGGCATGCGCGTGAAGCGCTGGTTGCTGTTGCTGTTGGCCGGCGTGGCGGCAATTGGCCTGGGACTGGCATATATCCTGCGGGATATTTACCAGACCTGGACCTTCCCGCCGATTGCCTACTATGTGACGCTCCAGTTTCTCAGCCGCCCGGTACGGGCGGCTTTGTTTGGGCTTGCCGGCCTGAGCGCCATCACCGTCGCCGTCTTCCAGCTCAACCGCTCTCTGCTGGATGCCCTCCATCTGCCCAACGGCGAGAGCATTGTGGATGTCCTGTACCGCCAGCGCCAGCGGGAACGCGGCCCCAAAGTGGTGGCCATCGGCGGCGGTACGGGCTTGTCTACCCTTTTGCGGGGGTTGAAGCATTACACGGCGCATATCACGGCGATCGTGACGGTTGCCGATGATGGCGGAAGCTCCGGCCGCCTGCGCCGGGAGCTGGGAGTGCTCCCGCCGGGAGATTTTCGCAACTGTCTGGCCGCCCTGGCCAACGATGAGGCGCTCATCACCAAACTGTTCCAGTACCGCTTCGCCGCCGGCGCCGGCCTGGACGGCCACAGCTTCGGCAACCTGTTCATCGCCGCCATGGTGGGCATCACGGGCAATTTCGAGCGCGCCATCATCGAGTCGGGCAAGGTGCTGGCCATCCAGGGGCAGATCATGCCCTCCACGCTGGAGAACGTCACCCTGTACGCGGACCTGCGGATGGCCCAGAATGACCAGGTGCTGGTGCGGCGGGTGGAGGGGGAGTCGGTCATCCCCGAACAGGGCTGGCCGATTGAACGGGTGTACCTGAAGCCGGAGGAGCCGCCGGCCTACCCCGGGGCGGTGCGCGCTATCCTGGACGCCGACATGATCATCATCGGGCCGGGGAGCCTGTACACCAGCATCCTGCCGAACCTGCTGGTGCCGGATATCGCCCGCGCCATCCGCGCTTCCCGCGCCCTCAAGGTGTACGTGTGCAACGTGGCCACCCAACCGGGCGAGACGGACGGTTTCTCCGTGGAGGATCACCTGCGGGCGCTGGAACAGCATGTCGGCCCGGGGCTGGTGGACTGTGTGCTGGTCAACAGCCAGCCGGTGACCCCGCCGGCGGAGGCCAATTACCAGATGGTGACTGTCCGGGAGGCAATGCCGCCTCACTATCTCCTGCTCCGCGCGGAGCTGGTGGATGCCGAACGGCCCTGGCGGCACGATTCCCATAAGCTCGCCCGGGCTTTGTTCGAGGCCTTTAACAAGCGCAAACCGCAGGGCGCATGAGGTGTGGACGAAGGGCGGTAGAGACATGCCGGCGCCGGCCGGCGCCGGCCCAGTTCCAACGGAAAGGAGACAAAGATGTCGAACCGGGAAAAGGACTATTACCACGCCCTCTACGACATCGCACACACCATCAACTCCAGCCTGGACCTGCCGGAGGTCCTCCAGCGGGTAGCCAAGATCACCGCCGAGCACATGCACGCCAAGGCCTGCTCCATCCGCCTGCTGAGCCGGGACCGCAAGCGGCTCGTCTTCGGCGCCGCCTACGGCCTCAGCGAACAGTACCTGCGCAAAGGAGACGTCGAGGTGGACAAGAGCGGCGTGGACCGCCAGGTACTGCGCGGCAATACCGTCATCATTCCCGATGCCACGGAGGACGAGCGCTTTCAGTACCCGGAATGGGCCAAACTGGAGGGCATCCGCTCGGTGTTGGTGGTGCCCCTGGCCACACGGGGACAGATCATCGGCGTCATGCGGGTATACACAGCCGAAAGACGGGAGTTCAGCGATGAGGAGATCGAGTTTCTCAGCCTCATCGCGGACCTGGCCGCGCTGGCCATTGATAACGCCCGGCTGTACCAGGTGCTGAAGGGCGATTACGAGATGCTCCTTTCCTATCAGGAGCGCCTGTTCGACGATTAAGTCCAACTGACGAACATCCGCCGGCACCGCCGCCGGCGACAACCGCATCGCCGCTCTATGGTCCCCCCGCAGTGTCAGCGCGTCATCCGAACCTGCGGATGGGTGCGGGAACATCCGTTCAGCTCGCCAAACGCTATTTCATGCCATCTTACCAACCATATAAGGAGGAACATATCCATGACGGTCAAAGTAGGAATCAACGGTTTCGGACGCATCGGCCGGCAGGTGCTCAAAGCCATGGGCGAACGCCTGTCCGGAGACATCCAGGTAGTGGCCATCAATGACCTGATGGACGCCCACACCAATGCCCATCTGCTGAAATATGACTCCAACTACGGCATTTTCCCCGGCACGGTGGAGGTCAAGGGCAACAACCTGGTGGTCAACGGCCATGAGATCATCGTCCTGGCGGAGAAGGAGCCGGCCAATCTCCCCTGGCGCGAGCTGGGGGTGGAGCTGGTGATCGAATCCACCGGCATCTTCACCACGCGCGAGGGGGCCAGCAAACACCTCCAGGCCGGCGCCAAGAAGGTCATCATCACCGCGCCGGCGAAGGGCGAGGACATCACCATCGTCCTGGGCGTCAATGAGCACAAATACGACCCGGCCCAACATGTCCTCATCTCCAATGCCTCCTGCACCACCAACTGCCTGGCACCGCTGGCCAAGGTTATCCTGGACGAGTTCGGCATCGTGCGCGGCTTCATGACCACAGTGCACTCCTACACCAACGACCAGCGCATCCTGGACCTGCCGCATAAAGACCTGCGGCGCGCCCGGGCCGCCGGCCTCAACATCATCCCCACCACCACCGGCGCCGCCCGCGCTCTCTCCTTGGTGCTTCCGGAGCTGAAGGGCAAGGTGGACGGCATCGCCCTGCGCGTGCCCACCCCCACTGTCTCCGTCGTGGACTTCGTGGCCGAGACCGAAAAACCCGTCAGCGTGGAAGCGGTCAACGCCGCGCTGAAGGCCGCCTCCGAGGGCCCCATGAAGGGCATCCTGGGCTACTGCGAGGAGCCGCTGGTCTCCATGGACTTCAAGGGCGATCCCCGCTCCTCCATCGTGGACGCGCTGAGCACTATGGTCATCGGCGACAAGATGGTCAAGGTGCTCTCCTGGTACGACAACGAGTGGGGCTACTCGTGTCGGGTGGCCGATTTGGTCGGCTACGTCGTCTCCAAGGGCTGGTAAGCCCAGCCGGCAAGGCATGGAAGGGGTGTGAGGCCCGCCACGGTGCCCTCCACCCCTTTTTTCTGGCCGCATCCGCATATGTTCCCGAACAGGAGGTATACCATGAACAAGAAGACTGTGCGCGACATCGACGTGGCCGGCAAGCGGGTGCTGGTGCGCGTCGATTTCAACGTGCCCCTGGAAAAGGGACAGGTCACCGATGATACCCGCATTCGCGCCGCCCTCCCCACCATCCGCTACCTGATCGACCGCGGGGCGCGCGTGATCCTGATGTCGCACCTGGGCCGGCCCAAAGGCGGCCCCTCCGACGACCTGCGCCTGGAGCCGGTGGCGCGCCGGCTGTCCGAACTGCTCGGACAGGAGGTGCACTACGTGCGCGACTGCATCGGCCCGGAGGTCGAGGCGGCCGTACAAGCCTTGGGCGAGGGCGAGGTGCTCCTGCTGGAGAACCTGCGCTTCCATCCCGAGGAGGAAAAGAACGACCCGGCCTTCGCCGCCCAACTGGCCAAATTGGGCGATGTGTACGTCAACGACGCCTTTGGCGCGGCCCATCGCGCCCACGCCAGCACCGTTGGCATCGCCCAGTACCTGCCGGCCGTGGCCGGCTTCCTCATGGAAAAGGAGCTGACCTTCCTGGGCAAGGCCCTGGAATCTCCCGAGCGCCCCTTCATCACTATCCTGGGCGGCGCCAAAATCTCCGACAAAATCGGCGTCATCCGCAACCTGCTCTCGCGGGTGGACCGCCTGCTCATCGGCGGCGGCATGGCCAACACCTTCCTGAAGGCCATGGGCTACGAAATGGGCGATTCCCTGGTGGAGATGGAGAGCCTGGATATCGCCCGGGAGCTCCTGCAGGCCGCCGGCGACAAACTGCGCCTTCCCGTGGACGTGGTCATCGCCGACCGCTTCGATAACGACGCAGAGCGCCGCGTGGTGAAGGTGGATGCCGTGCCGGCCGGTTGGCGCGTGCTGGACATCGGGCCTGAAACCGTGGCGGCCTTCCGCGCCGAGCTGGCAAACGCCAGGACCGTGGTCTGGAACGGCCCCATGGGTGTGTTCGAATTCCCCAACTTCGCCGCCGGCACCTTCGCCATCGCTGAGACGTTGGCCTCCCTGCCGGCCACGACCATCGTAGGCGGCGGGGACTCCGTCGCGGCCGTCCAGAAGGCCGGCGTGGCCTATCAGATCACCCATATTTCCACCGGCGGCGGCGCCTCCCTGGAGTTTCTCGAGGGCAAGACCCTGCCGGGCGTGGCCGCCCTGCTGGACAAATAGGGCTTCCCGCCCAGAAAGGAGTCTGCAATGATGCGCACACCCATCATCGCCGGCAACTGGAAAATGCATACCACGGTGGAAGAGGCCATGGAGCTGGTGCGGGCCATGCTGGACGGTCTGCAGGCGGTTCCCCAGGTGGAGCGCGTCCTATGTCCGCCCTTCGTCAGCCTCTACCCAGTGGCCGGCCTGCTGAAAGGCACCGACATCGGCCTGGGCGCCCAGAACATGCATTGGGAGGAAAAGGGCGCCTTCACCGGCGAGATATCCCCGCTGATGCTGAAAGGGCTGTGCCAATATGTCATCATCGGGCACTCGGAGCGCCGCACCTACTTCGGGGAAACCGATGAGGGCGTCAACCGCAAGGTCAAGGCGGCGCTGGCCCACGGGCTGACGCCCATCGTCTGCGTCGGGGAGAACCTGGCCCAGAACGAGGCCGGCGAGACCGACGCGGTGGTGAGCGGCCAGGTGCGGGCGGCCTTCGCCGGCATTGATGCCGATTCCGCCCGCCGGATCGTCATCGCCTACGAGCCCGTCTGGGCCATCGGCACGGGCCGGGCGGCCACCGGCGAGCAGGCCAGCCGCGTCATCGGCGGGGTCATCCGCGGCACCCTTGCCGAGCTGTACGACGCCGGCACCGCCCAGGCCATCCGCGTCCAGTACGGCGGGAGCACCAACGCCAAGAACATCCGCGAATTTATGGCGTACCCGGACATCGACGGCGCCCTGGTCGGCGGCGCCAGCCTGAAGGCCGATGAGTTCGTCGAGATGGTGCGCCTGGCCGCCAAGGTGAAATTCGGCGCTTGACGCATCGCCTGCGCCACTTTCACGTCTATATGCATACAGGGACGCTTCTCATCACACCGGATCGGGAAGCGTCCCATTTTTTAGGTTAATCCCGCCGGCCAACCCGTCATACAGGCCTGTACCGCACTCCAAAACGCGTATAATAACAACAGGCGTTCAGCCGCAGGGGAGGTAGACGATGTGGGGCTTCACGTGGATGCGCCTGGTGGTGACGATAGCGGTGCTGGCGGCGCTGGGGACAACCGCCGGCGGCCTGGCCTTGGCCCAGGGCGGAGCCAACCTGCTGACCAATGGGAACTTCGAGGCCGGCTTTGCCGCGCATCCCGCCGGCGCTGTGGCGAATGGATGGACCCCGTTCACCATCCCCGCAGGCTCCCCCGTGACATTCGGGCAGGGGAGCGGGCGCGCCGGCGCCGGACAAACCCTGGCAGGCACACAGGCCTATCAGGCCGGCCTCTATCAGGTTGCCGCCGGCCTGACCCCCGGCACGGCCTATCAGGCGGGATTTTACGTGCTCCTGCCCGACGCCGGCGCATCCATTACCCCGCTCATCGGCATTGGTCCGCTGGGTGATACGGATCCCAGCACCGGCATCATCGCCTGGTCCAACGCCTGGACGCGGGTGGGGGACTGGCGGCATATCTCCATCACCTTCACCGCTGTCCAGAGCACAGCCTCGGTCTTCCTGCGCGTGGACCAGGGGAGCGCCGGCACCGCCACCGCCGTTGTGCTGGACGACGCCTACCTCCGGCCGGCCAGCGGTGGTTCGCGATCCCTCCTGCCCCTGATCGTGCGTGCCTACCCCCGGCCCACCGCCACACCGACCGCCACGCCGGCCCCCAGCCCGACGGCCACAGCCACCCGCTCGCCTACTTCCACACCACCGCCGACACCCACCCCTTCGGACGGCGGCCCGATCCCGTATTGGGACCCCAGGCTGACCCAGCTCAACGTCACCGTGGAGCAGAACCCCGCGGCGCGCTATCAGCTCATGGCCGCTTTCATCACCGTGAACGGCTCTTGGGACGATGTGCCGGACTGGGCACGGGTATATGATGTCCCATCCTTCCCCGAGCGCGGCGGCGACCACCATGTCTTTGGGCTGTGCCTGGACGCCCAGGGCAACGTGCTGGATCAAAAGGGATTTGTGCTTTCCTGGCCGGACGGCGCCGCCGGCGCCACACCCGAAGCCAGCGGCTGGGCCAACTTGCCCATCTACGGCGGAGCCTATTATCCGGACCAGGGACAGAGCGGGCCGTACCGCTGGGCGACACTGAACGGCAACGAACTGCGCGGCATCGGCATGCCGTATAACCACCATGTTTCGTTCTTCGCGGTCTGGCGGGAGCAGGCCGCCGGCACCGCCACCCCTACCCCGACCGCCATGCCTTCCCCGACCCCTTCGCCGACCCCCACCGCCGGCGGGCCGACCCCCACTTTCACTCCCTCGCCGGCTGTCTCGCCCACGCCCACGCCGACCAGCCCATCCGGCTGGCAGTTTGCCGCGGACGGCATCATCGTGGGCTACCCGAATTGTCAGCGCACCATCCTGGAGGGCACCATCCGCGACGCCGCCGGCAGTCCTCTGGCCGGCCAGCGGGTGAAGGTCTGGGCACCGCAGTGGGGACAGACCGTGTCCGCCCCATCCGACAGCAGTGGGCATTGGGAGGTGCTGGTGGCGAACGCTCCTCTGGCCGCCACCTGGCAGGCCGCCGTGGTGGACGCCGCCGGCAATCCTATCTCGCCCATCGCCGGCCAGATGTACGTTCCCCAAACCAGCCCAGTAACCGCCGGCATCCCCACCTCGGCCGACTGCGTCAACGGCCACCAGCGCCTGGTCATCAACTGGCGGGCGCGCCAGGATTGGCCCGACTTCGTCGCCGCCTCGGCCCGTTTCCTCTCCTGCGAGGAAAACCATATGAATCACAACCTGTATATCTGGGTGCTGGACCACGAGGGCCGCGGGCTGAACGATATCTATCTGCGGCTGTTCCTGCCGGGCGGGGCATATACCGACGAGCGCACGGGCAAAGACCCGTACAAGCCGGCCGGCTACCTGGACTTCCCCATGTTCGCTGGCGAATCGCGCAGTGTGCGCGTGCGCGACTATTCCAGCGACCTGGTGGAGAACCTGAGCAACACCACCCCGCCGGTGATAGACTCCTGCGGCGGCAACGCCTGGGGCCATTATTCGTATCACGTGGTGTTCCAGGCCAGCAAACCGCTCTCGGCCATGCGCCGGCTCATCTTGCCCTTCCGTCTGTTCGGGGACGGGCCATGAGCGCGGCACAGCCGATGTGCGCCGGCTTTGACAAACGGCCGGCGCTCCGCTATAATCCCCCAGGATATGACATAAAGCCGGACCACGCCAACCCAGTGCGAGAAGGATGCATGAGGCTGTCTTTGTCTCCCCTGCCCATCCCAGGTTCCCGCCCCTGCCGGCCCACACCGTCCGGGATGCGCTCATGCGCCAGGGCCGCCCAGACCCCGAAGGAGAGGACGATGCGATCCTTCACCCCGCGCCGCGAGCGGCGGCCGCCAAGACGGGGGACAGGCGATGTCTGAACACAGTCGGACAGGGAAGGGATTGGACCGGCGCGTAGTGGGCCTGTTCGTGGTGGCCGGCGTGCTGGCCTTGTGCCTGGCCATCCTGGTATGGGTCATCCTCCAGGGGGAAGCCGGCGTGCCGACCGCGCCCCTGCCGGCGCCCTCGCCCAGCGCCACGCCGACGCCGGTGCCGGCGGAAGCCCAGGCCGTCTCCCCGAAAAAGAAGATCGTCCCCGGCCTCTACGCCTTCGAGAACTGGGACCACCTGAAGGGATACTATACCGACCCACAGCTCACCGGCAGTCAACTGGAAATCCTCTGGTCCCAGGTCAACGGCCAGGGCGAGGGCATATACGACTGGTCGGTCATTGACAACTGGGTCGCCCAGGAGAAAGCCCACGGCAACAAATGGATCCTGCGGGTCCTCTTGTATCAGAACCGCGGCGCCTACGGTATCCCCACATGGGTGGAAAACCGCATGACGCCGCCGTACTGGGTCTTCCAGAACTCCAGCTTCCCCCAGGGCATCAAGGTGCCCAATTATCGCGATCCCCAGCTCTGGAAGGCGGTGCGCCGCTTCGCCAAGGACCTGGCGGCGCGTTATGACAGCGACCCGGACCTGGTGCTGGTGCAGATCGCGCTGGGACTGTACGGGGAAATGCATCCCGAGCGCAACGATAACAAGGGGAACATCAAGGACTGGTACTATCAGAGCGACCCGACCTACGGCCGGCGGCTCTCCGGCTGTGACTGGATCCGCTTCGTCACCGAGACCGTAGCCGCCTACGCCGACGCCTTCCAGCAGACGCCGCTGGTCATCATGCAGGCCCCCAGCTACGGCTACAAGTGCGACCTGTGGTATTCGACCCCTCCATATCGTGAGGAGCTGTGGGAGCGGCCGACCATCGAGACGTACTGCCTCCAGCGCGGCGTGGGCCTCCAGAACAATTCCCTCGACGAATGGGATGCCAACTGGTTCACCTGCCAGGTGCTGGGCTCCTCCGGCCCGTACACCGTCTACGGCTCGGTGCAGAACATGGTGGACCACTGGCAGGAGATACCGGTGGCCTTCGAGCGCGGGAGCTGGCTGGCACCCTTCCACAAGTTCTTCAACAAGGACTATTTCCAGACCTGGTGGTCGTACCTGAACGCGCTGGACAAGCATGCCGACATCATCTTTCCGCCCAACTGGCCGGGGGAGGTGTGGGCCAACGGCCGGCTCTACAAGTTCCCCGCCGGCGTCTGGCGCTACGATGCCCTGGAGCCGGATATCCCCTACGCCGCCGAACTGCGCTGGATGAACCAGTTCGCCCTTGACCACCTGGGCAAGGATGTTTCCAATACCCCCGATGTCTGGACGGTCATGTTCGACACCCCCACCGATAACTGCACCGCCCAGCACCGCGATCACCAGTTCTTCCTGTACCGCATGGAATATGGGCGCGACGGCACCCGCATCCCCAATGCCCGCACGGTCTTCGTGCAGGACGTCTACACCGTGCCGCCGTTCTACGAGGGGAAATACACACGGCGCACCGACCAGGCCGGCGGCCAGTACCTCATGTACTTCGACATTGACGACGGCTATCACTTCGCCGCAGACCCCGCGGAAAGCCGCTGGGTGGTCACCCTCTGGTACCTGAATAACGGGAATGATGCCATCGCGTTCGAGTACCGCGATAAGGCCGGCCAGCCCCGCTCCTACCTTATCCAGAAACCCGGCGGACCTGTCGGCTGGGTGCGCACTACCTTCACCCTGGAGGACGCCTATTTCGCCAACAATATGGACTACGGCGCCGATTTTCGCCTGAACTCCCTGCGAGATGGGCCGGACGAGTATCTCCATATGGTGCTCCTGCGGCATGAATGGCGCGCCGGCGTGCGCACCCCGACCCCCGGGGCGCCGCTCCCACCGACGCCCACCCGCACGCCGACGCCGGCCTCCCAGCCGCCGGCCCCGACGGATACTCCTGGCCCAGGCGCCCCCACACCGACGCCGGCGCCGACCCGCACATTCACCCCCACCCCAACGGAGACGCCGGCCACCCCCACACCCGGCGTGCCCTTCGAGCTGATACTGCGGCAGGGCACGGGCGGATACGCCGGCGCCCAGGACACCTATATCAGCGGCTGGACCCCCGACCAGAACTACAGCCTCAGCTCCTCCCTGGCAGTGCGCTCCGGCGACTGGATGGCCAGCCTGTTCCGCTTCGACTGCAGTGCCATCCCACGGGACGCCCAGGTCCAGCGCGCCACCCTGCGGGTATATGTCTCCAGCCAGAGCAACCCCAATATCATAGCGGCCTCGGCGCACATGATCGTGCGGGTCTGGGATGAGAAGAGCGCCACCTGGGTGCTCGCCACAGCCGACAGCACCTGGGCACAGCCCGGGGCGCGGGCGCTGGGGGAGGATATTTCCCCGCCGAACGACGCGAAGACCCTGCAGGGCGCCGGCACCTGGTACGAGTTTGACATCACCGATATGGTGCGCCAGTGGGTGGCCAACCCGGAGACCAATTTCGGCGTCATCCTGCGCGGCGAAGGGCCGGCCGGCGTCCAGTACAACATCGCCAGCGCAGAAAGCGCCGGCGTCGCGAACCGGCCGGCGCTGGCGGTGCAGTTCGTCCTGCCCACCTATACGCCGACCGCTACTTCCACCCCCACCGCCACTCCTACAGAAACGCCGACGCCGACCGTCACCCATACGCCTACTGCCACCGCCACGCCCACGGACACCGCCACCCCGACGCCGACGGCTACCGAGACAGCCACGCCGACATGGACCCCGACGCCCTCGGCAACCCCGACCGCTACGCCGACCAACACGCCGTCTCCGACAGCAACGGCCACGCACACGCCGGCGCCCAGCGCCACGCCGACGCATACACCGTCTCCGAGCGCCACGCCGACGCACACGCCGGCGCCGAGCGCCACGCCGACCCATACCGCTACGCCGGCGCTGACGCATACACCCACCCATACGCCGGCGCCGACGGCCACTCATACGGCCACAGCAGCGCCGACGCCCACCGCCACCGCGACTGCCACACCGCGCCCGACCGCGACCTTCACGCCGGCGCCGCCGCCCACCGATACGCCCACGCCGCTCCCACCGGTCCTGCCGCCCATCATCACGGCGACGCCGACGGCGAGCGGGACGCCCACCTGGACCGCAACACCCACCGCCACCCCCACGCGATCCACGCCGACCAGAACGCCGACGGAGACGCCGATCGGCGCCGTCCCCACTCCTACACCTACTTGGGCGACGCCGACCGCCAGCCCCACCGCCGTGCCGGTCAGCCCCACCGTCACTACACCGCCGGCCACGCCCACCCATACCGCCACGCCGGCGCCCAGCGCGACGACCACCCCGTCCGCGACAGCAACGGCCGTGCCTTTGCCGGTGGAGACAGTCACGCCGGCAGTCAGCCCTACCCCTGCTGTCCCGCCGACACCGACGGAGACGCCGCTTCCAGCGCCGCCCGCCTCGGCCGCGTGTCTCCCCTGCGCGCCGGTGTTTATCCTGCTGGGGCTACTGCTGGTGGCCGCCATGGTGCTCCTGCGCAGTCCGGGGTTAGTGGACCGGCGGAGCCGGCGGCGGCTGACACCGGCGGATTGGGAGGATACCACTATCAGCACAGGAGAGGACGAAAATGAGCGCATGGGATAAACGCCAGCGCCTGGAAGCCGTCGTGCATGGAGAGCCGGCGGATCGCGTGCCGGTGGCGCTCTGGCGCCACTTTCCCGGCGATGACCAGGACCCGCAGGCCCTCTCGGCGGCCCATGCAGTATTCCAACGGGAATTCGACTTCGACTTCCTCAAGGTCTCGCCGGCCAGCAGTTTCTGTGTGGAAGATTGGGGCGTTGAGCACTATTACGATGGCAATCCCGAAGGAGCGCGGCGCTACCGCCGGCGTGTGGTGCAGGAGCCGGCGGACTGGTACCGGCTGGAAGAGCTGGATGTCACGCGCGGCGCGCTGGGCCGGCAGTTAGAATGTCTGCGTTCCCTGGCGGCGGAACTTCCCGACACGCCGCTGGTCCAGACGATCTTCAACCCCCTGGCCCAGGCGCGCTATCTGGCCGGCGACGAGCGCCTGCTGATCCATATGCGCACACATCCGGAGGCCCTGTTGGCCGGCCTGGAGACCATCACCCGCACCACCGAGCGCTTTGTGGCAGAGGTTATGGGCACGGGCGCCGCCGGCATCTTCCTGGCGGTGCAAAGCGCATCCTACCGCATCATGAGCGAGGAGGAATACCGCCGCTTCGGCCGGCCCTTTGACCTGCGAGTGCTGGAAGCATGCGGCCCGCGCGCCTGGTTCTGCGTGCTCCACATCCACGGCACAGATGTGATGTTCGACCTGCTGGCGGACTATCCGGTGCAGGCCATCAACTGGCATGATCGCGAGACGCCGCCGGCGCTGATGGAGGCCCTGTCGCGCACCAGTGCCGCGCTTATCGGCGGTCTGCGCCAGTGGGAGACCATGGTCTGCGGCACGCCGGCGGACGTACAGCGCGAGGCGGCCGACGCCATCGCCCAGACGGGGGGCCGGCGGCTCATCCTGGGCACGGGCTGTGTCACGCCAGTGGTCGCGCCCATCATCAACATCCGCGCTGTCAGGCAAGCTGTGGAAAACCCTGGCGTTTAGCCCCGGTTTCCTGTGGATAACTCGCCGTTTATCCACAAAATGATGCGCCGGCGTGTGGAGGAATGGGTTGAAAATGGGGGAAACGTACTGGCGGCCTCTGGTGGCGGTCTCCGTCCTCATCTGGCGGGCCGGCCGGGAGGTGCTGTTCCTGCACCGGGTACAGCCGCCGCGCATCTGGGTGCCGCCCGGCGGCCGTGTGGAGGCCGGCGAGAACCCTCTTTCGGCCATACAGCGGGAAATCCGGGAGGAAACTGGCCTCGAGGATGTCGCGGTACTGGCCCCCTGCATCGTGGAGGCCGGCCTGCACGACGGCCGCGATATCCTCTTTATTGACTATGTGGGGGAGTATCGCGTCGGCGAGGTGCGGCTCTCCCCATCCGAGCACGATGCCCTTCAGTGGCTGGACATGGACCGGCTGGAAAGGGCGGAAGTGCATATGTCCACGGCCGCCGGCGGCGAACTGCTGTACCATTACCGCTGGGACCAGGAGGAGATGATCCTCTCCCACAGCCTCGAACAACTGCGCTTCAGCCGGCGCCTGCTCCAATGCCTGAGCGAATAGGCTATTCCCCCAGGGTGTAGAAATCGAGGATGCGCTTCTCCGTCTCGCCGGCGATATGGGCGCGCAACTGCACGTAGAGAGCGATGGACGAGCTGGCCAGCTTGCGCTTGAGCAGTTCGTCGAGCTGAAAGATGCCGGCAGAGTTGCTCATCGTCACCTCGATGCGGATGGGCGTCTTCTCCCCTTTCTCAATGCTGACGTTCTCGATGGCCATGGCCGACACCGAATGGATGTTGGCCTGGCCGGCCTCAAACGGGATGCGGGAGCGCCCCTGCGTCATGTCCAGGGCGTCCGCCACCTTGACCACGCCGGCCTCGATGGTCAGACAGCGCTGGTCGGCGCGGTGAGCAATGATGGCATGCATGGTCTCCGAGATAACGATGGTGCGTTGAGGCTCCTGGAACAGCTCTCCCACCAGCTCCCGCAGTTTCCCATGCGCGATCAGCAGGCTGTACAGCTCATGGTTGTCCCGGTGGACAGAAATGCCCACATCATGAAACA
>JACIWP010000040.1 GCA_014360855.1 Anaerolineae bacterium | reverse complement strand
TGCGTACGAGAAGTTTGTCAAAGAGGAAGAGGAGAAAGGGGGACACTGATGGTATACGTTCCCAATACCGATAAAGACCGTGCCAAGATGCTGGCCGTCATCGGTGTGGAGAGCGTAGATGACCTGTTCTACGACGTTCCAAAGGAACTGCGCTATCCGCAGATCGAACTGCCAGAGCCGGTCTCGGAGATGGAGGTACTGCGCGAACTGCAGGAGATGAGCGAGTCGAACGTGGATCTCCTGCACACCCCCAGCTTCCTGGGCGCCGGCGCGTACTATCACTTCATCCCTAGCGTCGTGGACACCATCATCAGCCGCTCGGAATTCTACACGGCCTACACGCCCTACCAGCCAGAGGTCAGCCAGGGGACCCTGCAGGCGGCCTTCGAATATCAGACCATGATCTGCATGCTCACCGGCATGGATGTCGCCAACGCCTCGCACTACGACGGCGGCACCGCCACGGCGGAAGCGGTTATCATGGCGGTGGCGGTCGGGAAGGGCAAGCGCCGGCGCATCGTGGTCTCGCCCCGCCTGCACCCCGAATATGTCCAGGTGGTGCGCACCTACGTGCAGGGCATGGATATCCAGGTCGTGGGCGATGAGAACCCGCATGCGTCCCTGGAGGACATCGCCGGCCTGATTGACAGCAACACCGCCGGCGTCATCGTCCAGGTGCCCGACTTTTTCGGCACCATTGAGGATTACGGCGCCCTCCAGGCCCTGGCGGATAAGGCGCACCAGGCCGGCGCGCTCTTCATCGTCGTGGCCTATCCCATCTCACTGGGCCTGCTGAAGCCGCCGGCGGAATACGGCGCGGACATCGTCCTGGGCGAGGGGCAGTCCCTGGGTAGCCCGCTCAGCTTCGGCGGGCCGTACCTGGGCTTCTTCGCCTGCAAGGAGGAGTATGTCCGCCGTATGGCCGGCCGGCTGGTGGGGCAGACGGTGGACACGCAGGGCCGGCGGGGCTTCGTGCTCACCCTCTCCACCCGCGAACAGCACATCCGCCGCGAGAAGGCCACCTCCAACATCTGCACCAACCAGGGGTTGAATGCCCTGGCCGCGGCCGTGTACATGTCGGCGCTGGGCAAGCAGGGCCTGCGCAAGGTGGCGGAGCTGTGCTATCACAAGGCGCACTATGCCGCCCGGAGGATCGCCGAGATCCCCGGCTACCGCCTGCTGTCGGACAAGCCCTTCTTTAACGAGTTCGTGGTGCGCTGTCCGAAGCCGGCGACGGAGATCAACCGCTATCTGTATGAAGAATGGGGCATCGTCGGCGGTTTTGAGGTGGGAAAGGTGTGCCCTGGGCTGGAGGACAGCCTGATGTTTGCAGTGACGGAGATGAACACGCGCGACGAGATCGACGCGCTGGTGGAAGCACTGCGGGAGGTGGCGAGCAATGGCTAAGATTGTCGAACCCTTGATCTTCGAGTTAAGCTCGCCTGGCCGCGTGGGAGCTACCCTGCCGGAGCTGGATGTGCCGCCGGCGGATATCCCGGCGGAGCTGTGCCGTGAGGACCTGCCCCTGCCGGAGGTCTCGGAAGTGGATGTGGTGCGCCATTTCGTGCGCCTGTCCCGCATGAATTACGGCGTGGACCTGGGGATATATCCCCTGGGCTCCTGCACCATGAAGTACAACCCGAAGGTCAATGAGGTGGCGGCTCGTCTGCCCGGCTTCGTGTACACCCATCCGTATCAGCCGGAGGACCAGGTGCAGGGCAACCTGCAGTTGATGTGGGAACTGCAGGAGATGCTGAAGGCCATCAGCGGGTTCGCCGGCGTCTCCCTTCAGCCGGCGGCCGGCGCCCACGGGGAACTCACCGGCATCCTGATCATGCGCGCCTATCTGCACGATCAGGGCGAGACCCAGCGGGATACCATCCTCATCCCCGATTCGGCCCACGGCACCAACCCCGCTTCCACGGCTATGGCCGGCTTCAGAGTGGTGGAGATCAAATCCGACGAGCGCGGCAACGTGGACCTGGAGCATCTGAAGGCCAACCTGAACGACCGCGTCGTCGGCCTGATGCTCACGAACCCCAACACGTTGGGGCTGTTCGATGAGCATGTCTGCGAGGTGAGCCGGCTGGTGCACGAAGCCGGCGGCCTGATGTACGGCGACGGCGCCAACATGAACGCCATGCTCGGCATCGTCAAGCCGGCGGACCTGGGCATTGACGTCATGCACTTCAACCTGCACAAGACCTTCTCCACGCCGCACGGCGGCGGCGGCCCAGGCAGTGGTCCGGTGGGCGTGGTGGAAAAGCTGGTGCCCTATCTGCCCGGCCCCATCGTGGATATCCAGGTGGTGGGCGAGGAAGAACATGCCGGCCATGCCCACGACGACGAAGAGGAAATGGTCGAGGTCTTCTTCCGCCTGGTCATGCCGGCGAAGAGCATCGGGCGCGTCAAGACCTTCTACGGCCAGTTCGGCGTGATGATCAAGGCCTATACCTATATCCGCATGTTGGGCGCCGAGGGCATGCGCCGCGTGGCGGAGAACGCGGTCATCAACGCCAACTATCTCATGGCCAAGGTCAAGAAGGTCTATCCTCTGCCGTACGACCGCCTGTGCAAGCACGAGTTTGTGGTGGAGGGCAAGCTTAAGGATGCCCCGGACATCCATGCGCTGGACATCTCTAAGCGGCTTATTGACTACGGCGTGCATCCGCCCACCAACTACTTCCCGCTCATCGTGCCCGAGGCGTTGATGATTGAGCCCACGGAGACGGAGAGCTTGGAGAGTCTGGATTACTTCGCCGATGCGCTGCTCCGCATCGCCGAGGAGGCGAAGACCAATCCGGAGCTCCTGCATGAGGCGCCGCACAACACGCCGGTGAGCCGGCTCGATGAGGTCGGGGCGGCGCGCAATCCGATCCTGCGCTGGAAGCCGGCGGAATAAGCGCAGTCCAAGGCCGCAGGTGATGAGGGCACTGGAGCCGCCAGTGCCCTCATAATATCTTTTCTTTGCTTGCACGGGCCTCTCGCTTCACAAGGAGGTGATGCATGGCACGGCATCCCTGGCTGGACCCCTCGCCCTTCTTTTTTGCCGGCGGCCCCGTCGGCTGTCTCCTGATCCACGGCTTTACGGGCGCGCCGGCGGAGATGCGGCCGATGGGGGAGTTCTTGGCGGCACACGGCCTGACGGTCTCCGGCATTCTCCTGCCGGGGCACGGGACCCAGGTGGAGGATATGGAGCGCACGACCTGGCGGGATTGGGCCGGCGCGGCGGAGGAGGGCCTGCGACAGCTACAAGGGCAGTGTCCGGTCGTCTTTGTGGGCGGGCTGTCCATGGGCGGCCTGCTGGCCCTGTACCTGGGGGAGCGTTATCCAGTGCAGGGCCTTATCGCGATGGCCGCGGCGATCCGGGTCAGTAGTCGCCTGTTCCCCCTCGTTCCTATCGCCAAACATTTCCTGCGCTACATTGAGAAGGAACCGCCCGAAAAGGCAGACTATGTGGACCCGGAGACCTTTGGCCGGCTGTGGAGCTACGAGGTCTATCCCACGCGCTCAGCCCATGAGATGATGAAGCTCATGCGGCAGGTGCGGCCGCGCCTGCGTGATATACAGGCTCCCATCCTGATCGTGCAGGGTGATCAGGACAGCCTGGTGCCGCCGGCCTCCGCCCGGGAGCTGTACTCTGCCGTCCGCTCCGCGAGCAAGGAACTGCTGATGGTACATTCGGGCCACTGCGTGACGGTGGATGCGGAGCGCGAGCGGGTCTGGCGGGCGGCGCTGGATTTCATCCGGCGCCATACGCCGGCGGAGCACCGCTACCATATTGCGGACTGATGGTAGGACAAGTTGACAATCGAAGCAAGTGGTAGTAATATGCCCTCGACATTCGCTGATGCATTGCGATGGAGAGGGCATATTATGTGCAAAGCCTGCAGTCAGGTCGGCTTCCCAAAGGAAGCGCTGGATACCCCCGCCTTGTGGGTGGACCTGGACATTATGGAGCGCAATATCCAGGTGCTGGCGGACTTTTTCCGGCGCTCGGGGGTGGGGTGGCGGCCGCATATGAAAGGGATCAAGGTGCCGGCCATTGCCCATAAGCTCCTGGAGGCCGGCGCTCACGGCGTCACCTGTGCCAAGCTGGGGGAGGCGGAGGTGCTGGCGGCGGCCGGCATCCGCGATATCCTGGTGGCCAATCAAGTAGTGGGCGAGCAAAAGGTGCGCCGGCTGGTCTACTTGCGGAAGACGGCTGACGTCATGGTGGCGGTGGACAGCCTGGAGAACGCCCAAGAGATTTCCCGCGCGGCGCAGGAGGCCGGCGTACAGGTGCGCGTCCTGGTGGAAGTCAACACCGGCATGAACCGTTGCGGCGTGGAGCCAGGGGAAGCGGGGGTGCGTTTTGCCGGCCAAGTGGCGGAACTGCCGGGACTGCGCTTCACTGGTTTCATGTCGTGGGAGGGCCATGTCGTGGCCATCCCGGACAAGGAGGAAAAGCGCCGCGTCTGCACGGAATCGGTCGGCAGGCTGGTGCGCACCGCCGAAATGGCGCGGCAGGCCGGCCTGCCGGTGGACATTGTCTCGTGCGGGGGGAGCGGGAGCTACTGGATCACGGCGGGCATCCCGGGGGTGACGGAGATCCAGGCCGGCGGCGCGGTGTTCACCGACGTGACCTACCGCCGGTGGGGGGTGCCGTTGGAGCCGTCGCTTTTCCTGCTGACCACGATCATCAGCCGGCCGACGGCCAGGCGCGCCGTGTGCGATGCCGGCCGCAAAGCGATAGACAATATCGTCTCCACACCGGAAGTGGTGGGAGTGCCCGGGGCGCGCGTGGGGGTCCTGTCGGCCGAGCACGGCATCCTGGAGCTGGCCGGCCCCGAAGTGCCCCTGCGGGTGGGCGATAAGATTGACTTGATCGTCGGGTACGGCGATCTGACCGTGTACAAGCATGATTATCTCTACGGTGTGCGCAACGGCATTGTGGAGGTCCAGTGGGAGGTGATGCCGCGCAGTGCACTGCGGTAGGGGTGAAGGGGGCGCTCCCGGGCCGGCAGGGTTTGACAGCGCGTATCTTTTCCAGTAAGATTGCCGGCGAGCACAGAAACTCGATGGGAGCGTCATCTTCACTATGTTGACCGATTGGGCCCGCAAGAGCTTCCGATGGGCTGTGGACCCCATTGCCAGAGCACTGGCGGCGCTGGGATTGACCCCCAACGGCCTGACCTTTCTGGGCCTGATGTTGAACATGGGTGCAGCGTACCTGCTGTACCTGGGAGAATTCTTCTGGGGCGGCCTGGCGGTGGCCTTCGCCAATGCCTTTGACGCGCTGGATGGCGCGCTGGCCCGACAGACCGGCAAAGTCAGCACCTTCGGCGCCTTCTGGGATTCCACCATTGACCGCTATTCCGAGGCCAGTTTGTACTTCGGCCTTGCGGCATACTACCTTCGTACTGCTCAGTCCCATCTGGTTCTGCTGGCCTTCGCGGCCGCCATCGGTTCCCTGCTGGTCAGCTATACACGGGCGCGTGCGGAGGGCGTGGGTGTGGAATGCAAAGAGGGCCTGCTGACCCGCGTCGAGCGCACGCTGTTGTTGATCGTATTCCTCCTGGTGCAAAGGATGGACATCGGGTTGTGGGTGCTGGCTGTGCTGGCCCATCTGACCGCCTGGCAGCGGATTTATACCGTCTGGCGCAAGACGGACAACGGCCGGCAGCCGCTGTGAGAGGCGCTGTGCATTCGCGTCTGCCGTACAGCGATTTTCCATTCCATGATTGAGGCGTGTGTGGATGCCTGAGGTGCTGGTATTGGGGTCGGGCGGGGCACTGCCCAGTGCGAAGCGGGATAACACCTATCTGGCGGTACGGGGGGAAAAGTCGGTACTGTTGATCGACTGCGCCGGCAGTCCGATCCAGCGACTGCGCCAGATGGGGGTGGACCCTACTTCTCTGCGCGCCCTGATTGTGACGCATCATCACCCTGACCATATCTATGGGGTGCCCATCCTGATCCTGGGGATGTGGCTTTTGGGCCGGCAGGATGACCTGGAGATTTATGGGCCGCTGAAGGCGGTGGCGTCGGTCGCTTCCCTGTTAGAGGTGGTGGATGCCACCGATTGGCCGGCGCTGTTCGGCACGGTGTTTCATGCCATCCCGCTCATAGAACGCACCATGGTGTTGGAAACGGAGGATTTCCGCGTATACTCCAGCCCGGTGGCGCATATGGTGGCCTGTGTGGCACTGCGCATCGAGCATAAGGCCAGCGGAGCGGTGATGGTCTATTCCAGCGACACAGAGCCATGTGATGCGCTGGTGCGTCTGGGGGCCGGGGCGGACCTGCTCCTGCATGAGGCGACGGGGAACTTTCAGGGGCATTCTTCCCCGCGCCAGGCCGGCGAGATAGCGCGGGCGATGAATGCGAAGCGCCTGGTGCTGGTGCACCTCTCCAACGATGGGTCCGATGGGGATGAGGAGCTGTGGCAGAGAGAGGCGCAAGAAGTGTATGCCGGCCCCGTCTGTATCGCCCATGACCTGGAGCGCTTCGAATTCTAGGGACAGAAAAAAGGCGGTTGAGGAGTGCTTCAACCGCCTTCGTGTACGCCGAGAGTTTCAGCGCCGGCTACTTGCGCGGGTGGGCCGGATCAGGCTGAGGCGCATCCACCGGGCAGACGGCGGCGCAGTTGGGGGAGTCGTGATACCCAACGCATTCCACGCACTTGTTCGGGTCGATGACGTACTTGTCGTCGCCCTCGGAAATGGCGCCGACGGGGCATTCCGGCTCGCAGGCTCCGCAAGCGATGCATTCGTCCGTGATCATGTAGGCCATCGTTATCACCTCCGGTGAAGAATGAGAAAGCGCAGGAACTAGTGGCGATTATATCCCGTTTAGGTAAAAGCGCAAACGCGGGGCGGGCGTGTCGGCGGAATGGGATTTCGACGGCGCTGAAATTTGACAACCTTATTATTCATGCTATAATGATTGTTTGCTGAAAAAATCCCTGGCTCGAACACGCGGCGCCCTGGACGGCATTCGTTCCTAGTGCTGGTCAGAGAAAACGTACGACAAATGGATACACAAGGCCCCTTCGAACTGCCAGAGTTCTCTGGCAGGGTTGTGCCGCGCCTGGGATTTGACAGGTTTCACACGTAGCTGTCCTCAAATACATCCGTTCCGCTGGTGCAACGTGCCGAGAGATAGGGGAACTTCCCTCAATTTTCGGAAAAGAAGAGGGCAACGGGCCTTTTACACTTGAGAGAGGAGCCAGATAGCCTATGGCGGTAACCCGAAAGACATACGCAAGGATTCCTGATGTGCTCGAACTGCCCCGACTCATCGAGGTGCAGATCGATTCGTTCCGCTGGTTCTGCGAAGAGGGGCTGCGCGAGCTCTTTGATGAGATTAACCCTATTGAGAGCTTCAATAAGAACTTCGAGCTCTACTTTGACGAATATGAGTTCCGCGAGCCGACCGATTCCGAGGAGTACTGCCGCGAGCGCGACGCGACCTTCTCGCGCCCGCTGTATGTCAAGGTCCGGCTGATCAACCGGGAGCTGGGGGAGATTCAGGAGCAGTGGGTCTTCATGGGGGATTTCCCCTGGATGACCGACAAAGGCACGTTTATTATCAACGGCGCGGAGCGCGTCGTGGTCTCCCAGCTCATTCGCTCGCCCGGCGTCTATTTCACCGTGGAGGAGGACCACACCACCGGCCGCAAGCTGTGCATGGCCAAGCTGATCCCCAGCCGGGGCGCCTGGCTGGAGTTTGAGACCAACAAGCGCGACGTGCTGTCGGTCAAGGTGGACCGCAAACGCAAACTGCCGGTGACCGTGCTCCTGCGGGCGATGGGCTTCGAGACGGATGAGGAGATCCTGGAACTGTTCCAGCAAGTGGATACGGTGCCGGAGCATCAGTACATTAAGAGCACGCTGGAGCGCGATCCCACTAAGAACCAGAACGAGGCGCTCATTGAGATTTACAAGAAACTGCGGCCGGGGGATCCTCCGACGCTGGACAATGCGCGGAGCTTTTTCGAGTCGCTGTTCTACATGCCGCGGCGGTATGACCTGGGCAAGGTCGGCCGGCATAAGCTGAACCGCCGGCTGGGACTCACCATTGATAAGTCCCAGCGCACCCTCACCAAAGAAGACCTTGTCAAGGTCGTCGAACACATGATCCTGGTCAACAACGGCGTGGAGAGCGGGGATGATATCGACCACCTGGGCAACCGCCGTGTGAAGACCGTGGGCGAGCTGATCCAAAACCAGATGCGCATCGGCCTCCTGCGCATGGAGCGGGTGGTGCGCGAGCGCATGAGCATCCGCGAGCCGGACCAGATGACGCCCATGAGCCTCATCAACACACGGCCGGTGACGGCGGCCATCCGCGAGTTCTTCGGCGGGAGCCAGCTCTCGCAGTTCATGGACCAGACTAACCCGCTGGCGGAGCTGACGCACAAACGCCGGCTTTCTGCCCTGGGACCTGGCGGCCTGCGCCGCGAGCGCGCCGGCTTCGATGTGCGTGACGTGCACCATTCCCACTACGGCCGCATCTGTCCCATTGAGACGCCCGAAGGCCCGAACATCGGCCTGATCGGTTCGCTCTCCACGTATGCGCGGGTGAACGAGTACGGCTTCATCGAGACGCCGTACCGCAAGGTGCGCAACACCCTGCCCAAGACCTCACCGGACCTGATTGGCCGGCGGGTGCGCGAGGACATCATTGACCCGGAAACCAACGAACCGATCGCCACACGCGGGCAGGTCATTGACGAACAGTTGGCCGCACGCCTAGCGGCACTCCCTCTGCCGAACGACGAGGTGCCGGTCTGGCCCTTTGCCACCGACGAGATCGAGTACCTGGCGGCTGACATGGAAGACCGCTACACCATCGCGCAGGCCAGCGCCAAGCTCAACGAGAAGCGGGAATTCGTTGACGAAAGGGTCTCCGTGCGGCACAGTCAGCAGTTCTTCCGCGACTCGGTCATGCGCGTGGAGTACATGGATGTATCGCCCAAGCAGATCGTGAGCGTCTCCGCGGCGCTCATCCCCTTCCTGGAGCATGACGACGCCAACCGCGCCCTGATGGGCTCCAACATGCAGCGCCAGGCGGTGCCGCTCATCCGGCCCGAGGCACCGCTGGTGGGCACGGGCATGGAATATCATGCCGCGGTGGACTCCGGCCAGGTCATCGTGAGTGACGTGGATGGGGAGGTGGTGAGCGTCACCGGCGACATGGTCGAGGTGATGAGCGATGCCGGCGAACGCCGGGTCTACAAGCTCCGCAAGTACGAGCGCTCCAACCAGAGCACCTGTATCGATCAGCGGCCAGTAGTGGTCAAGGGCCAGCGGGTGCGCAGGGGCACGGTGCTGGCGGACTCCAGCTCCACGGAACAGGGCGAAATGGCGCTGGGCCAGAACGTGCTGGTGGCCTTCATGTCCTGGGAGGGCGGCAACTACGAGGATGCCATCCTTATCAGCGAGGAGCTGGTGCGCGAGGACAAGTTCACCTCCATCCATATCGAGAAACATGAGGTGGAGGCCCGGGAGACCAAGCTCGGCCCGGAGGAGATCACGCGCGACGTGCCCAACGTGGGCGAGGACGCACTGCGCAACCTGGATGAGGACGGCATTATCCGCATCGGCGCAGTGGTGAAGCCCGGGGATATCCTGGTGGGGAAGGTGACCCCGCGCGGTGAGAAGGAGAAATCCCCCGAGGAGAAACTGCTCCATGCTATCTTCGGCGAGAAGTCGCGCGATGTGAAGGACTCCTGCCTGCGCCTGCCGCACGGTGAGTTCGGCAAGGTGATTGATGTGAAGGTCTTCACGCGTGACAATCACCGCGACCTGCCCGCCGGCGTGGACGAGATGGTGCGCGTCAGCGTCGCCCAGCGGCGCAAGATCACCGAGGGCGACAAGATGGCCGGCCGGCATGGCAACAAAGGCGTCATCTCCAAGGTGGTGCCCATTGAGGATATGCCGTTCCTGGAGGACGGCACACCGGTCCAGATTATCCTCAACCCGCTGGGTGTGCCGGGCCGCATGAACCTGGGCCAGATTCTGGAGACGCATCTGGGTTGGGCGGCCGACCGCCTGGGATTCCGCGCTATGTCGCCGGTCTTCGACGGCGCGGACGAGGAAGATATCTCGGCCGAGCTGGCGCGTGCCTGGCTGATGGATTGGCGCTGGCGGGAGATCACCGAGGAAGCCTGGCAGTGGGTGAAGGCTTCGGGGATTGATGAGAACAGCCTGCAAGATGATGAGGAAGTGCGCCGGCTGTACCTGGTGCATCATCTGGGCCGGCGGGGATATGACCAGGAGCGTCTGGCGCGCGACCGCCGCTATGCGCGGCGCGCCGTCCTGGATGAATGGCTCCTGGAACAGGGCTACGACCCCGAGCTTGTCATGGGGCCGGAGGACCGGGTCGCCTCTCCGGAGTCCAACCGCCTGGCCGTGCGCATCTGCCTGACCGAATGGCTCAAGATGCGCGGCGAAGAGGTGAACCCGGCGATGAGCGACGAGGAACTGCAGGCCTTCGCCCGGGCGGTCAGCGAGCGCACCAATCTGCCTCTGCCCACATCGGGCAAAATGGTGCTGTACGACGGCAAGACCGGTGAGCCGTATGATCAGCCGGTCACAGTGGGCATCATCACCATGTTGAAGCTTGCCCACCTGGTGCAGGACAAGGTGCACGCCCGCTCCATCGGCCCGTACTCGCTCGTGACCCAACAGCCGCTGGGCGGCAAGGCGCAGTTCGGCGGCCAGCGCTTCGGCGAGATGGAGGTCTGGGCACTGGAGGCCTACGGCGCGGCCTATGCCCTGCAGGAGATGCTGACCATCAAGTCCGACGATGTCTCCGGCCGGCTGCGCACCTACGAGGCCATTGTCAAGGGCGAGGAGATCCGTCCGCCTGGAGTGCCGGAGTCCTTCCGCGTGCTGGTGAAAGAACTGCAGTCGCTGGCCCTCTCGGTGGAAGTGTTGAACGAGAAGGAAGAAGTGATTGAGATTGGGCAGGAAGGGCAGGGCGAGAAACTGCCGAAGCTGGGCTTCGGCCTCAGCCTGCCCAAGGGCATGGATATGGGACTGTGATCTACCTGGCTGAGAGAAATGATCATCAGGTGTAGCGACACAGCGCAGGAGAAGACGGATGGAAGTAAACGATTTTGATGCGATTCGAATCAGCCTGGCATCGCCGGAAAAGATTCGCGAGTGGTCGTACGGCGAAGTTCTCAAGCCGGAGACGATCAACTACCGCACCCTGCGTCCGGAACGGGACGGGCTGTTCTGTGAGAAGATCTTCGGCCCCGAAAAGGACTGGGAATGCTACTGCGGCAAATATAAGAAGCTGCGCTATCGGGGCATTGTGTGCGATAAATGTGGGGTGGAGGTCGCGCCGCGGCGCGTGCGCCGCGAGCGCATGGGGCATATTGAGCTGGCTTCACCGGTGAGCCACATCTGGTATGTCAAGGGTGTGCCCAGCCGGCTGGGCCTTTTGCTCAATATCTCCCCGCGCAACCTGGAGCGGGTGCTCTACTTCGCCCAGTACATCATCACCCACGTGGACGAGGAAGCCCGCTCGCGCGCCCTTCAGCGCATCGAGCGCGACCTGGCTCTCAAGGCGGCGCGCATCGAGGGCGAGGTCTCCAACAAGATCGCTGAGATCGAACAGGAGCGTGACCAGCGCCTGGAGGCGGTCGAAACCCGACTGCAGGAAGAGCTGGATGCGCTGGAGGATGAGCTGACCTCCCGTACCGATCAGGTCATCGGGGAAGCCCGCGCCCTGCAGTCTTACCTGGAGAGCTGGCTGGGAAGGCCGGCCGACCGGGACATCCAGTTGAGCTTCGCCGATGTCCTACTGGTCCCCAAGGGAGAGACCATCACCCAGGCGCAACTGGCGCAGTTGAACCAGATGGTGCAGGATCGCCTCGGGGATATCGAGCTGGAGGTGCGGGAGAAACAGCAGGACGCCCACCGCCGCAGTGCGGTGGAGCGTGAGGAAATCCTGGCCGCCGCAGAGAAGGAGATCGAGTCTCTGCGAGCGGAGGCCGATCGACAGATCAAGCAGATGCGGGCGGAGGTGGATGAGGATATCCGCGACCTGAAGAGCCTGCGGGAGGGCGAGCTTATCACCGAGTCCCGCTATTACGAACTACTGGAGCGGTGGGGGAGCAATATCTTCACCGCCGGCATGGGCGCCGAGGCCATCCGCGAGCTGGTCTCCCACCTGGACCTGGACAAGATGGCGGCGGAACTGCATGCCGAGATCCGCACCACGCGCTCCAAACAGCGCCGCAAAAAGGCCGCCAAGCGCCTGCGGGTGGTGGAGACCTTCCGCAAATCCGGCAACCGGCCGGAGTGGATGATCCTGACCGTCCTGCCGGTCATCCCGCCGGATCTGCGCCCCATGGTGCAGTTGGACGGCGGCCGGTTCGCCACCAGCGACCTGAACGACCTGTACCGCCGCGTCATCAACCGCAACAACCGGCTCAAGCGCCTGATCGAGCTGGGGGCGCCGGATGTCATTATCCGCAATGAGAAGCGCATGCTCCAGGAAGCGGTGGACTCGCTGATCGACAACGGCCGGCGCGGCCGGGCCGTCTCCCGCTCCGGCAAGCGCAAGCTCAAAAGCCTTTCTGACCTGCTCAAGGGCAAGCAGGGGCGCTTCCGCCGCAACCTGTTGGGCAAGCGCGTGGACTACTCCGGCCGCTCCGTCATCGTGGTGGGCCCCGAGCTGAAGCTTCACCAGTGCGGCCTGCCCAAGAGCATGGCGCTGGAGCTGTTCAAGCCGTTCGTAATGCGCCGGCTGGTCGAGTACAACTACGCCCACAA
This sequence comes from Anaerolineae bacterium, assembly GCA_014360855.1. Classification (NCBI taxonomy): domain Bacteria; kingdom Bacillati; phylum Chloroflexota; class Anaerolineae; species Anaerolineae bacterium. Next base: position 3,019 of record JACIWP010000040.1, on the reverse strand, counting down.
CATCAAGAGCGCCAAGCGTATGGTCGAGCGCGGTGACCAGGAGGTCTGGGACGTCCTGGAGGAGGTGACCAAGGAGCGGCCGGTGCTGTTGAACCGCGCGCCCACGCTCCACCGCTTGGGCATCCAGGCCTTTGAGGTGGTGCTGATCGAAGGGGATGCCATCCAGATTCACCCGCTGGTGTGCGCCGCGTTCAACGCTGACTTTGACGGCGATCAGATGGCCGTGCACGTGCCGCTTTCCGATGCGGCGGTGCGCGAGGCGCGCGAGCTGATGCTCTCGACCGAGAACCTGCTCAAGCCGGCCAGCGGCGAACCCATCGTCGGCCCCACCAAGGACATGATCCTGGGGTGCTACTACATGACCGTGCCCAAGGACGGCGTGAAGGGCGAGGGCAAGCTCTTCAGCAGTATGGAGGAGGTGGAGCTGGCCTACAGCCTGGGTGCGGTGGACCTGCGGGCGCGCATCAAGGTGCGCTATGAGAGCAAGCTGGATTTCATCCCCATCAGCGAGTTAGCGATCAGCGACCGGGTGCGGAACGCCCTGGAGTCCGCCGGCATCACCATCGTCGGGGAACTGCTGGACAAGTTCGCCGAGGGCGACAGCGCGCTGATGAGCGCGACCGGCATTGACTCCAAAGGTGTGGCCGAACTGCGCCTGGCCCTGCGCAAGCGCGGCATTACCCCGGACCGCCCGCGCGGCAATATCATCGAGACCACGGTGGGCCGCGTGCTCTTCAACATGGTCCTGCCGGAAGAACTGCGCTTCATCAACAAGACCATGGACAAGAAGGCCCTCAATGACCTGGTGAGCGAATGCTATGAGCGCCTGGGTCGTGAGCGTACTGCCGAACTCGTGGACGAGATCAAGCGCCTGGGCTTCATGTACGCCACCCGGAGCGGCATGACCATCGCTATCAGCGATATTGACGTGCCCGAGGAGAAGGCCGAGGTCATCGAGCGCACCTCCAAGCGCGTGGATGAGATCGAGCGCCAGTACCGGCGCGGTCTCATCACCGAGGAGGAGCAGTACCAGAAGATCGTGGAGCTGTGGACGCGCGCCACGGATGAGATCACCGAGGCGGTGGCCCGCCGCATGAACCCGGTGGACGGCATCGGCGCCATGGCGACCTCGGGCGCGACCAAGGGCGGCATCCAGCCCATCCGCCAGCTCGCCGGCATGCGCGGTTTGATGGCTGACCCCTCCGGCCGCATCATCCCTCTGCCCATCCGCTCGAACTTCCGCGAGGGCCTGACAGCGCTGGAGTACTTCCTCTCCACCCACGGCGCACGCAAGGGTCTGGCGGACACCGCTCTGCGTACTGCGGACGCCGGCTACCTGACCCGCCGTCTGGTGGACGTGGCACAGGACGTCATCGTCCTGGAAGAGGACTGCGGGACCAAGGCCGGCATCTGGATCGATCGCGCCTCCTCGCGGCGCATGCAAGAGAAGTTCGGGGAGCGCATCCTGGGCCGTGTGGCGGCGGCAGACATCATTGACCCGCGCGATGGCTCCGTCATCGTTCGCACCGGCGAGATGATCGAAGAGCCGGAGGTGGCCCAGATCGAGATCGCCGGCGTGGATAAGGTGCGGGTGCGCTCGCCGCTGACCTGCGACACGCGCTACGGCGTCTGCGCCAAGTGCTATGGGCGCGACCTAGCGCGCGGCGGCCTCATCAAAGTGGGTGAGGCGGTGGGCATCATCGCCGCCCAGGGCATTGGCGAGCCCGGCACCCAGCTTACCCTGCGCACGTTCCACACCGGTGGTGTGGCCGGCGAGGACATCACCCAGGGTCTGCCGCGCGTGGAAGAGCTGTTTGAGGCCCGCAGCCCGAAGGGCGAGGCGGTCATTGCCGATATTGACGGCCGGGTGGATGTCTACTGGGATGGCGATCAGCGCAAGCTCAAGATCACCAACACCCATGTGAAGACCAAGGAGCACCTGGTGCCGTCGGGCTATGAGCGCGTGGTCCAGGATGGGGATCGCGTGCAGGAGGACACGCTCATCGCCCGCGATGGGGATGAGGACTTCATCTACGCCGGCATGGACGGCATCATCCACTGGGAAGAGGGCGAGCGCGGCCGCTGGATGGCCATTATCCGCAAGGAGGAGACGGAGTCGGTGGAGTACGAGATTTCGCCGTCCGCCCGCCTGCGTGTGGAGCGCGGCCAGATGGTAAAGGCCGGCGACCAGCTCACTGAAGGCGCCAAGAACCCGAAAGAAATCCTGCGCATCCTGGGCCGCGATGCGGTGCAGATGTACCTGCTGGAGGAAGTCCAGCGGGTGTACCGCTCCCAGGGCGTGAGCATCCATGACAAGCACATCGAGATCATCATCCGCCAGATGCTCCGGCGGGTGCGGGTGCGGGAGCCGGGCGACACGGACTTCCTGCCTGGCGAGCTGGTGGATCGCTTCAAATTTGAGGAGATCAACCAGCAGATGATCGCCCAGGGCAAGCGGCCGGCCACCGGCCAGGCGGTCCTGCTCGGCATCACCAAGGCGGCCCTGAACACCGACAGCTTCCTGGCGGCGGCATCCTTCCAGGAGACGACCCGGGTGCTGACCGACGCGGCGGTGCGCGGCGCGCGGGATGAACTGCGCGGCTTGAAGGAGAACGTCATCATCGGCAAGCTCATCCCCGTCGGGACCGGCTTCCGCCCGGAGCGCTTCCAGCGCAAGGCGCGGCGCGCGGAGCTGGAGGCGGTGGAAGGTGAAGCGGCCCCGAGCCTGGCGGAGGAGCGGCGTCCTCTGCCGGCGTTCGAGCCGGACGACCTGGGCGACGACGACTTCTAAATTTGACGCTAGCTTAACCTATATGTTATAATGGTGTTTCGTTGACTCCGATACACACTGCACAGTGGCTCAAAGCGGAGCGAGTAGTGCAAGGCCCTCAAGAACGTCTCTCTGAGGGCCTTGCCGATGCAATACAGATGAAAGCAGTAGTTCAACACCTAGAAAAGGAGTAGGACCTTGCCGACCATCAATCAACTCGTGCGAAAAGGGCGGAAGCCGCTGCGCAAG
>JACIWP010000039.1 GCA_014360855.1 Anaerolineae bacterium | reverse complement strand
TCTTGCATCGCTGGGCGGAAGGCGCCCGGCATGATGTCTGCTTCCTCACCTCCCCCTGGAAACCGAATGCGGAGGAACTGGTGGCCCTTTTGCAGGAGTGTTGGAGCTGTGTCGGAGATCCATAAACCATTGAATTCTCCTTCCCAGACACTGGAACAGGAACTGGACCGCCTTATCGGTCTCGGAACCATGAAGAGGCGGCATTACGCGGCGCTGAAGCGCGCCATGAGTGAGCTGGAGGAGCGGGCGGCGGCCCTGCGCCGGCGCAGTGAGGAACTGGCCCTCATGGAACTGCGCTACCGCGCCCTCTTCGATAACATGCGTTCCCCCGTCGCGGTGTACCAGGCGGTGAACGATGGGGAGGATTTCATCATCGTGGACTTCAATCGCGCCGCCGAAGAAACGGAGAAGGTCCAGCGGGAAAAGATCGTCGGCCACAGCGTGCGGGAGATATTCCCCGGCGTGGAGGATTTCGGGCTGTTCGCCGTGTTCCAGCGGGTGTATCGCACGGGCAAGCCGGAATTCCACGGCGCGGCGTTTTACCAGGATGGGCGCATTGCCGGCTGGCGGGAGAACTACGTCTACAAGCTCCCCACCGGGGAAATTGTGGCCGCCTACGAGGACCTGACCGAACGTAAACAGGCGGAGCGGGCCAGGCGGGAAGCGGAACAGCGCCTGCACCTGCTCATCGAACAGGTGCCCGTCACCATCTGGAGCGCCGATCACGATCTGCGCGTCACCTATTATACCGACCCCTTGTCCCCGGAGATGCGCCGGCTGGCGGCCGCCGGCCGCATTCTCGGCCGAACCCTTTATGAGATCGGCCAGGAGCTGTACGGCGAGAACTGGCCCACTATTACCGCCGCCCGGCGCGCCCTGGCCGGCGAGACCGTGCAGTACGAGCACCGCGCCTCGGACGGCCGGATTCTCTTCAGCACCCTTGCGCCACTGCGGGATGAGGCCGGCCAGGTCATCGGCGTCGTCGGCGTCGCCATGGATATCACGGAACGCGTCGAAACCCAGCGCGCCCTGGTCGCCAGTGAGGAACGCCTGCGCCTCGTCGCCCGGCAGGCGTTGGTCAACATCTGGACGACCGACCGGGACCTGCGCATCACCTATCACTCTGGACCCATCACTGAGGAAATGCGCAGGATCGCCAACGCGAAGGGGCTGGTGGGGCGCACGCTGTACGAGATCCATGCCGAGTTGTATGGGCAGGGGGAGCGTTCGCCGGGGCTGGAAGCCTCCCTGCGCGCCCTGGCCGGCGAAACGGTGCAGTACGAGCGCCGCACGCCCGATGATTACTACATCATCAACACGGTTTCCCCCCTGTACGATGACGAGGGCAACATCGCAGGCACGATCGGCATCGCCATTGACGTGACGGAGCGCCGCCGGCTGGAGCAACAGCTTCAGCAGGCCCAGCGCCTGGAAGCAGTAGGCCAACTCGCCGCCGGCGTCGCCCACGATTTCAACAATATCCTCACCGCCATCCTGGGCAACGCCAACCTGGCGCGCCTGACCGCGCCGGCGTCCATCCAGCCCCTGTTGACTGAGATCGAGCGCGGGGCCCGCCGCGCCGCCCAGCTCACCAAACAAATGCTGGCCTTCGCCCGCCGCTCCGCCATCTACATGGCCCCAGTGGATGTGAACGCGGTGGTGCGGGAGGTCGTTTCTTTCCTCCGGGAGACCATTGACCGGCGCATTGACCTGGTGACGGAGCTGTCCGACGGCCTGCCGGCCGTTCAGGCCGATGCGACCCAGCTCCATCAGGTGCTGGTCAACCTGATCCTCAACGCGCGCGATGCCCTGCAGCCCTTGTTGGAACATGCCAATCCCTTGGACACCGCCGGCCAGCCCCTGATCATCTCTATCATGACCGATTTCGTCCATGTGGAGCAGATACCGCCCCACAGCCTGCTGAACGCCTCCCCGGGCGATTACGTGCGCATCACCGTGCACGATACCGGCATCGGCATGGACAAAGAGACCATGGAGCATATTTTCGAGCCGTTCTTCAGCACCAAGGGGTCAGGTAAGGGCACCGGCCTGGGGCTGGCCACGGTGTACGGCATCATCGCCCAGCATAAGGGATGGATCAACGTGTACAGCGAACCGGGAAAAGGCTCCGCCTTCCGCATTTACCTGCCGGCTGTGCCGGCCGTGGCGGCCGAAAGCCCCAGCGCGCCGGCGGAGCCAGCCGCGCACACGCACGGCCAGGAGACTATCCTGGTGGTGGACGACGAGGATGCCATCCTCTCCCTGCTCCAGCGCAGTTTGCCGGCCTACGGCTACCGCATCCTGACGGCCCAGGACGGCGCGGAGGCGCTGGAGATCTTCCGCCAGCAGGGGAGCGAGATTGACCTGGTCCTGCTGGACCTCTCCATGCCGGGCATGTCCGGCCGAGAGGTCCTGGCCCAGCTCCTGGAGATCGCCCCGCAGGCGCGCGTGCTCATCGCCAGCGGCTATGTCGCCGGCCATCAGGCGGTGCAAGGCCTGCTGGAAGCCGGCGCTCGCGGCTACGTCCCCAAACCGTATCAATTGGATGAGCTTCTGCGCGCCATCCGACAAACGTTGGATGCCGACACATATCCCCCCAACGGGTCGCGGGCCTCGAACGTTTCGGCTGATGCCGGGGAGTGAAACGCCAATGGAAGAGATCGAAAAACTGCGCATCCTCATCCCTCACTGGATCGAGCACAACGCGGAACACGCGGCGGAGTTTGAGCGCTGGGCCCGTTCCGGCTGTCCCGGCTGTGAGCACATCCTGGAAGCCGCCCATTACATGGAAGCCGCGAACCAGGCCCTGCAGGCCGCGCTGGAGAAACTGGGTGGGGCGGCGGAGGGGCATGCCGGCCATTCCCATCCTCATCCGCACGCCTGAGCCGGCCCATCCCTCTCCACAGGGGAAATACCTGGCCCGATCCCGGGCATCGGAGGTGTAGCATGCCCTACGGCTTTTTCGGCCGCGTCCTGCGCGTGAACCTGAGCGCCGGCACCACGGAGGTCCTGCCGTTGGACGAGGCCTGGTTCCGCGCCTACCTGGGCGGCTGGGGCCTAGTGGCCTACGTCCTGCTGACGGAAGTGCCGGCGGATTGCGATCCGCTCGGCCCGGAGAACAAGCTGATCATTGCCGCCGGCCTGATGACCGGCGCGCCGCTGGGGGGCGCCGGCCGCAACATCGTCGGCGCCAAATCCCCCTTGACCGGCGGATTCGGCGCGTCCGAGGTCGGCGGCTTCTTCGGTGCCGAACTGCGCCGCGCCGGCTGGGACGGCATCATCATCGAGGGCCAGGCGGAACGTCCGGTCTACCTGTGGATCCGCGATGACCAGGTGGAACTGCGCGATGCCGCCCATCTGTGGGGCCGGCCCACTGCCGAGGTAGAGGAGGCGCTCAAAGCGGAGCTGGGGGATGATCGGGTGCGGGTGTGCCAGATCGGGCCGGCCGGCGAGCGGCTCTGTCTGAACGCCTGCGTCTTGAACGATGCCCATCATGCCGCCGGCCGCTGCGGCCTGGGCGCGGTGATGGGCGCTAAAAGACTGCGCGCCATCGCGGTGCGCGGCACCGGCGCGCTCCCCCTGGCTGATCCTGGGGCGATCCGCCGGTGGGCGCGCTGGCAGGCGGACCGGCTGGCCGCCGGCGACCCGGTCCTCAAACTGCGCTACGATTACGGCACCCCGGGCTTTCTGCCCATTTTGCAGGCCAGCGGCGGCCTCCCCACGCGCAATTTCCGCGAAGGCGTCTTCGAGGGCGCCGAACGCATTGACGGCCAGCACATGGCCGCCACTATCCTCAAGGGCGGCGGCACCTGCTTCGCCTGTCCGGTGCGCTGTAAGCGCATCGTCGAGACGCATGACGAGTGGCAGGTTCAGCCGGCCTACGGCGGGCCGGAGTACGAGACCATCGCCGCCTTCGGCTCGCTGTGCGGGGTGGACGACCTGCCGGCCATCGCCAAGGCCAATGAGCTGTGCAATGCCTATGGGCTGGACACCATCAGCGCCGGCGCCACCATCGCCTGGGCCATGGAATGCTTCGAGCGCGGTCTCCTGACCATGGCCGACACGGACGGCATCCCGCTGAACTTTGGGAACGCCCGGGCCGTGTTGCAGATGCTGGAGAAGATCATCCGGCGGGAAGGGTTCGGCGACATCCTGGCGCAGGGCGCCTATCGCGCCGCGCAGGCCATCGGACGAGGGACGGAGCAGTACGTCCTGCACGTCAAGAAGCAGGAAGTGCCCATGCACGACCCGCGCATCAAATTCGCCCTGAACCTCGGCTATGCCACCTCCCCCACCGGCGCGGACCATGTGCACAGCCTGCATGACAACGCTTTTCAGACGCCGGAGAATATCGCCGGCCTGCGCCCGCTGGGCATCCACCGCCCCCTGCGTTTCGACGATCTCTCGCCGGCCAAGGTGCGCATGGCCCGCCGCTGGATCACCTACCGCACCTTCCAGAACTGCCTGGGCATGTGCATCTTCATGAGCTACTCCATCGAGGCTCAGCAGGAAATTGTGTGCGCGCTGACCGGCTGGGATTTCTCGATCTTCGAAATGCTCGAGGTCGGAGAACGGGTGCTCGCCATGGCGCGGGTCTTTAACGCCCGCTGCGGCCTGCGCGCCGCGGATGACGCGCCGCCGGCCCGCTTCTTCGAACCGCTGGGGAACGGGCCGCTCGCCGGTTCATTCATCCCGCCAGACGCCATACGCGCCGCTCTGCAAACCTACTACCAGATGATGGGCTGGGACCCCCATACCGGCGCCCCGCTTCCCTGGAAGCTCCACGAGCTGGACCTGGGCTGGCTTCCCGAGGCCGGCACCCAATGAGGGCCGTCATGACCGAACCGCCCGCACCGTACGACGAGATCCGCACCATTGTCTATCAGGATGAGCTGTGGACCCTGCGGGAGTATCACCCGGCGCTGGCCGATTTTCTGCAAGCGCGGGACCGTCTGCTGGTACTGCGGCACGGCCGGCCGCCTTACGCCGTTCTCCTGGGCGTCCCGCACCACGCCGAAGTGCGGGAGGACTACATCTGCGAGCGCCGGCGGGATGCCGAAGGCCGGCCGGCGCCGCGCGACGCCGACAAAAACGCCGCCTCCTACGCGCTGGTGGCGTTCACCGCTCTGCGCGATCGCGGGGAGCCCTGCAAGCTGGTCATCATGGCCCATCCCACCACCCATGACCCCAACAAGGACCTCGCAAGCCCGTACAGCAGGGAATTGTTCTCGGAGCCGGCCCGCTTTCTGCTAGAATGCCACGGGAGCGGGCCGCACCGCCGGCTGGCGCTGGAGCTGAGCGCCGGCCATAATCACCTGGCCGACGCGCGCCGCTTCGCCCAACTGCTGGATGCCGCGCTGGGCCGGCGCTACACCTGGGGCGTCCAGAAAGCACCGGGGAGCCGCGATGCCTGGATTTTCCATGGGGATGGGCACGAGGAAGAGGAAGCCCTGGAGCTATCGGCCCTGCAAACCGTGACCTTGATAGAGGCGGAGCGCAGGGGCATGCCGGCGCTCCACTTGGAGGCCAAGCCGGCCTTCTGCAAGCCGGCGGACGATGTCAACGCCGTATCGCCTGACGGCCTCCTGCTGGGCCGCGCCCTGGCCCAGGCCCTCCTGCACTACCTGGGATGGAGGGACCGCGCACAAGTCCCAGGATGATCCCGCGGGAGCGGGTGCGCCGGCGCGCCACCAGCACCGCCCACAGCGTCACCAGCGCCTCGAACAGCCACACGCCGACCGAATAGAGCTGAAAGCTGGTCCAGATGGGATGCCGGCGGATGTCCACTTTCGTCAGCGGCCACAGCGCATATCCTCCGCTGGTGTCCTCCCCGACCATGTGATCCACCACCAGGTCGCTGAGGACATGCACCAGATAGCCGGCCGCCCAGCCCACCACGGCCTGCCGCCGGCGCGTCAGCAGTGCCACCGCCGCCGTGGTGAGCGCGCCGGTCAGCAGGGAATGCGCCGGCACCCTACTGCTGGGGGACCAGCGCAGGATATACCGCCCGGTCTTGTCCACCAGGTCGGGGAACACGGCGGCCAGCATGGTGGTACGCTGGTCGGTATGCAGATAATGCGAGGTGAGGTACCCCGCGCTCACGTGTCCCGGGAATATCATGGTGCCATTATGGCATAGAACCTGAGCGCCGGCAAACGGCCCACTCCCTCCAAAAAACAAGGTGACAGCCACCTGGGGATGACTGTCACCTTGAGATATCGCGTACTCCTTACTTCCCCGCTGGAACGCTCTGCCCGGAAGGCTGTGAGAGGCCGATCTCGGAAGGTGCGGGAGCGTGACCGTTGCCATTGCCCGATGGGACGTACCAGCCGGGCAAAGCCCCCATGTGCAGGGTCACATGATTGCGGCCGGCCAGCGCATCCGCCACCGCCAAATCGCGCATCCGCTCGGCTTCTTCTGTCAACTCCGCCATACCCTCTTGCCGCAGGAACCTCAGCGCCGTGCTCCAGCTTGCCGCTGTCACCGCCCGCCGGTGGGCCTCCTGATAGAACTGGCGCACCGACTGCGCCGGCGCCAGCCAGAACACCTGCACATCCTGCACCGCAAGGCCGGTGCCGGCCGCTTTGGCATTGACTGCCTCTATCAGCCAGACGGGCAGGGCATGCCGGCCGGCGACCACTGTCCACTCCTCGGACGGCCGCCGCGCCAGCACCAACTGCAACTGCTCCAGGAAGATGCCGCGCAGGTAATTCCCCCACAGCCGCATGTCATCATGCAGGGCGTCCAGGATGATCTGCCGCCATTCCCTCCGCATCTCGCGCGGGTCCACCACGTACAGCACCTTGAGCTGTACCTCCATCTCGACGCAGTGCGCGTCCAGCGTCACGACATCGTCCAGCATCAGGATCTGCCAGCACAGGCTGAACGATTCGCTCAGCCGCTCCAGCGGCGGGATCACGAGGTGCTCCCCCGGCCCCAGAACGCGTACCACGCGGCCCGTCTCGTCCCGCACCACCCGGGCGACACTGGGAGGGACAACCACGAACACCGCGGCGATCATTATGGGGGGAACCACCGCCGCCACCACCATCCCCACAGCGGCCGCCATGACAAACTGGGGGAATATGGCGGCAACCGCCACACACACGCTCACGCCGATGACGACGCTGCACGCCATCACCATCCATTTCATGCGGCTGGTTATCATCGCCCGCCTCCCTTCTGGGCCGGCTGGCCCCGAACCACCTGCCTGGCGCTCCACCAGCGGGCAAACCAACAGCCACCAGCGACCCTCCCCCTGCGGGTCTTCCTCTCACTTATATAAATAAGTGATAGGGGGACGCGTGACAATCCCTCATTCGCGAAACGTTGGCAGATTTTTCGTGAAGGGAAACGCGTACTGCGGCAGAGGAATATTCCATACTACCGCCCAGGAGGCTTACACGCACGCGTACGGGGAGTACGCGCCGGCAAATAGGGGAAATGCGCGCCCTATCGCGGACGCTCGATCCATCCGTTCTCGATGGCCAGGCGGATCAGCTCCTGCCGGCCGGAGACCCCGAGCTTATCCTGTATATTGCTGAAGTGGGCGCGCACCGACCCCTCAGCGATGTGCAACTGCCGGCCGATCTCCTGATTGGTATAGCCGCGGGCCGCCCATGTCAGCACTTCAAGCTGACGCTCCGTAAGCGGACATTCCTTTTTCTCGGGGTGAATCAGGAAGCCGCTGAACCAATCACCAAAGTCTTCGCGCGGCCCGAGCACCATCAGGCCGTGATGGACGAGCTGAATGGCCATGATGATATCACGGATGCTGGGGGAGCGGCCCAGCAGTCCATCGGCGCCGGCCTGGAGGGCCTGGCCGGCGACGGGCGCGCCAATGTACGTGGTGATAGCCATCAGTTTGGTCGGAAGGCCCCGTTCCCTCACCCGGCGGATCAGCTCCACCCCGTTGTACTCGCTGTGCTCGAGCACCAGGTCCACCAGCGCCACGTCAGGAAGCTCCCGGAGGATAAGCTCCAAGCCTTCCGGGCCGTTGATGGCATGTCCGACAAATTCGATCTCCGGCGCCGCCTCTAATGCCGCCTGATAGGTCTCAGCGATAGACCGGTGATCCTCCACCAGCACCACACGGATTTTACTGCGTTCGCGGGCCATCGCTCTCTCCTCCTGGTCTGACTTACGAAGCCAGGTGTTCATCCCGGATCTGCGCGGGGATGCGCACCACGATACGGGTGCCCTGGCCATCTGCTCCGGTCTGAAAATCCGTCTCACCTCCCAGACAGGCCGCCTGCCGCCAGATGTTTTTCAGCCCCCAATGTCCTTCCTGCGACCAGATATCCCCGGGCAGGCCTTTGCCGGCATCCTCGATCTCCAGGCGGATCATCTCGTCGTCCCGATAACAGCGCAGTACAGCCCGCTCGGCGCCCGAATGCCGGCAGGCGTTGCTCAGCCCCTCGCTGGCAATGCCGACCAGGATGCGTTGGGTGAGGTTGCGGAGCGCCGGCAGGGCCGGATCCACGTCCAGCTCCACCTCAAAATCATACAGATCGCGGAAGAAGCGCCGCAGGCGCTGCAGTTCGCTCACCAGATTCGTCCGTGCGGAGCGGTCGCTGACCAGGTCACGCATCATGCGCGCCATGCGCGTCTGCAGTTCCTGGGCCAGCCGGATGACGCGATCGAAGCGCTCTTCCAGCTCGAGCAGGCCGGCCTGCGCCACCTCGTCGGCCATCAGCTCAAGGCGCTTCGCCAGTTCGTCCAGAGTGTGGCTGAACTGATCATGAAGCAGGATGGACTGCTGTTCCCGGAAGCTCGAAAGGGCGGCGTGCGCGCGTTCCTCCATGTTCTCATGCAGGCTGAAGCCCAGCGCGGCCAGGTTGGCGAACAATCTCATGGCGCGCTGTTCGTTGGGGCCCAGCGTCCGACGCTGACGAAAGTTGAGGCAGATGACGCCGTACGGGTGATTGCCCACGTACATGGGGAGGCCGGCGAAGGAGCGGATCCCCTGCCGCATCGAGAAGCTTACCACATGCTCCTCTATCCCGCCTCTGGCACGCATCAGCAGGGGCTCATCGTGGACATTTGGCACGAACCAGCCCTGCTTCTCCTCCAAAATGCGCTGGAGGAGAGGGGCATCCGATGGCATGTTGCGGAGCGGTTTGTTCTTATTGTGGAATCTGCCGGCCAGGTTGAGGAAATGAAACTGGCGGGTCCCCGGGTTGTAGCCATAAATCAACACCAGGTCCGCCCCAAACAGGCGCTGGGCATACTCGGCGATGTTCTCGGAGAGCATGTCCGGGTCGGGTTCCATGCCGGCGGCCAGCAGTGCCGCCGTCATCTCGTTCAACAGCTCCACCCGCTGGACCTCGGCCTGCCACTGCTCCTGCATCTGCAGGGTGCGCAGTACCGCGGCACAAGCCTGATAAATCGGCACCAGGCTGTCCAGCTCTTCCGTAGTGGGCACTCTCCCTGAGCCAGGCGAACTGCTCCCGAAGATCACCAGCCCGACGGGCTCCCGTTCCGCCCCACCGTGCACCTTCACCCAAAGCGGCACAAAAGCCTGGATAACGGTATAATCGCGTTTGTGGGGATGAGATCTCCTGTGCTGCACCGCGCCCCATGCGCGAGAATCGAAGCTGGAATGCCAGCCCTCATATATGCGGCGTTGCTGGGAGTGCAGTGCCTCGAGATACGCATTGTCTGCATCGCTGGAGAAGCGGATGTCCTCCAGCCACTTGGGGGATGGGACACATTTTCGGAGCACCAGGGTATCGCTCTGTCGGTCATATACCCAGACCTGGGCAAACTCGTACCCCAGCTTGACCGTGAAGATATCTAGGATAGCGTCAAGGACCTCTTCCTGGCCGGCGGAAAACTCCTGAAGATACCGGGCCAAGCCAAAAATGCGCGCTTGCGCCGCGCGCTCCTCCTGCCGCGCCTGGGCGCCGGCCAGCAGTTCCGCAAAGGCCTGGCTCTGGCGCGCCATCTGGTCCAGTTCCTCGGGGTAAATCACCGGCAGGCGGCGGTACTCCAGGCTGATAGCGGCCGGCTCCTGGCCGGCGGCAAACGGAACGCACAGCTCCATTTTCAGCGCTGACCAGCCCAGGCTGGGTTGCTCAGCAAAGATCACCGCCTGCGCTTCCTGCAGGCTGACACGCCGGCGTTCCGCGATATAGCACGCCGGCGTATGATTCTGCCAGGCAATGGGCGGCGGGGACTGCCCCGATTCACACCGCACCGCCTCCGCCACCCCGTTCTGGGACACGCGTATCCCGGTCCAGACCTCTTCACCCTCTCCCCTCCACCACAGCACGGCGAAATCCGCCTGGAGCAAATCGCAGAACAGCCGGCCTACATTGACCGGCCATTCCCGGTCCCGCACGCCGGAGCCGGCGAGACACCGGATATGCTCTTCCACATCGGTGCGCAGTCTTTCCAGGATGGCGCTGGAGATGCGCTCGCGGGAAATCAGGTGATACAGCACCCCGCCGATAAACCCCAGCCACAGCCAGTGCACCAGCCACGCCGGCGCCATTCCTATCAGGGTATCCCGCTCGATGAGCCATAACGCCAGACCGACACCCAGCCAATTGCCGGCCAGTACCAGCAAATTGACCTGGGCGGCAATCGCTATCGGCACGAAAAACAGTACCCACAGCAGAGGGGTAGCGGACAGGTCCCGGGTGACCAGGAATGAAAGGGTGACCACACCCAGCACTGCCGCGGCGTATATCCCCTGCGTTTGCGGGGCATAAAAGCGGTGCTCAAAAGGGGAGAACGGGAAGAGGGGGATGATCAGATAGGGGGCGAGAAACAGCGCGATCAGCATCGGCAGCCAGGCCGGCCCGCTCGCCAGAGCCATCAGCGCCATCAACGCGATCCCCATCAGCGCCATCACCACCCGCCAGTTCATGGTGGTACTGCGCAAGCGGGACTTGACCAGCGCGCCCGGTGTCGGGAACACGCGCAGCCGGTGCCACAGCCGTCTGCTTTCACTCCGGTTCATCACATTTGCACAACGCCTCCATGACAAGGAGTAGTGCTGGTACTATCATTATACACTAGATGTGGCCGACGCGGCTATACGCACGGCGCGATTTCGTGCGTAGATTTCCCGTATCCAGCGCGCAAGCCGCGCGTACGCGGGATACGCGCGCGGTTTACGCCCCTCGTATATCGGGGGCGTTGGATACGTCTCGAATTTTCGCCTCTCACGTGTTCACGGTATAATGGCCGGCATGCCAAGGAGCGATTGCCAATGAGACTTGCGCTTCGCCGACGTCTGACAACCTGGCAGTTCTACCTCATCGCGGCATGGATCGCCCAGTTCTTCGCCATCGCCGGCTTCAGCGCCGTCTTCCCTTTCCTGCCCTTCTACATCCGTGAGCTGGGTGTCACCGACCCAGAACAAGTCACCCTGTGGGCCGGCATGCTCACCTCCTCCAGCGCCATCGCCATGGCCCTCATCGCGCCCTTCTGGGGCTGGATCGCCGACCGCCGCGGACGCAAGCTCATGGTAGTCCGTGCCACCTTCGGCGGCTCCATCGTCATGAGTACCATGGCGCTGGTAGCCAACGTCCACCAGCTCTTCATCCTGCGCCTGCTCCAGGGCCTGCTGACCGGCACCATCCCCGCCTTTATGGCGTTGGTCACCTCGTTCGTGCCGGAATCGGAGGCCGGCTTCGCCCTGGGCATGATGCAAATGGCGGTCTACGCCGGCAATACCCTCGGCCCTCTCATCGGCGGGCTGGCCGCCGACCATCTGGGATATCGCGGCACTTTTGTGCTGACGGGCGCCTTCCTGTTCCTGGCCGGCGTCTTGACCGTGCTCGGCATCAAAGAGTCCACGCGGCCGGGCCGGACCTCTTCTTCCCAGGGCACACTCATCGACCAGGCGTCCGCCATCATTCACCAGCCGCAGATTATGGTGGTTATGCTCATCATCGGTGGGGTGTATATCGCCAACGCGGTCACGGTGCCCACCCTGCCCCTGTTCATCGAAAGCCTGCTGGGTTCTGCCGCGCTGGTGAACACCAGCACCGGCACCATCTACGGACTGCGCGCGCTGACCAGCGCCCTGGCCGCCGGCTTCATCGGCCGGCTGGCAGACCGCCTGGGTTCCCGGCCGCTGATGATCATCAGCCTGGCCGGCGCCGCGGTCGCCCTGGCCGGCTATGCCCTGGCCCCCAACTACGCTGTGCTGATCCTCTCCAGCCTGGCCGCCGGCATCTTCATCGGCGGACTGCTTCCCAGCGCCAATGCCATCCTGGCGCGCCTGTCGTCCCCGGACCAGCGCGGCATGATCTTCGGCTTCAGCAGTTCCATCAACGCCTTTGGCAACGCCATTGGCCCCATGTTGGGCGCTTCGGTTGCCAGCGCGTGGGGACTGCGAGCCTCGTTCTGGCTGGCCGCCGGCCTGTTGGGAGCGCTCTCGGCATGGGCCGGCGCCGCGGTCCGCCAGGTGGACCCTCCCTTACCGCGGCTCCTCCGGCGAACGCGCTAACAGCCCCACCAGCCCGCCCAGCGCCGTGGAACCCAGCGCAATGAGGCTGTCAGGCACCGGTTTGCCGGCGGCCGTCAGCGCAATCCCCCCGATGATGGCCGCCAGCACCACCACGCCCAGCGTGGCGATAACCCCGACGTAGATCCATCCCAGCATCTGCGGCGGGACATCCTCCAGCCCCCGAAGCACTGCCTCAGGGTTCTGCATCAGGCGCTCCCGGAACTCCTGGTCCTCCTGCACCCTGGACAGCAAGTCCTTTACCGTGCGCACACGCTCCCCGTTCATGCCCTGAACCTCCTTAAATTAAAGCCCGATGGGACAAGACCGGACCGCCTCTCCATTATTATAGCAGAATTCCTATCGGCGCGCCCCGCCGCGTTTCAGGCGGCATTCACCCCAGGGAGAGACTGCTGCCAGGAGCCCGAATCCCGCCGCCTTTTGACAAGCCCCGTCCTTTGCAGTAGACTCTCCGGTGCATGCAGGGAAAGGGGTGGCATTATGCCCGGACGCATCCGCGTGGGCTTAAGTTCCTGGACCGATAAGAGCCTGATCGAGAGCGGGGAATTTTACCCACCGCATGTGCGGGATGCCGCCGGCCGGCTGAGCTACTATGTCCAGCACTTCCCCGACCTGGTGGAGGTGAACAGCACCTATTACGGCCTGCCGTCGGAGCGCTCGGCCCTGCTCTGGCATCAGCGCACGCCGGCCGACTTCGTCTTCGACACCAAAATCTTCAGCCTCTTCACCTTTCACCCCACCCCGCCGGCCAGCCTGCCCAAGGACCTCCGCCAGGAGCTTCCTGCTGGGCTTCTCGAAAAAGAAATGATCTACTTCGACCAGGTGCCGGCGGAAATCGCCGAGGAAACCCTGCGCCGCTTCCTCGCGGCCCTGCGGCCCCTGCAAAGCGCCGGCAAGGTGGGTGCCATCCTCGTCCAGTTCCCCCACTGGTTCTACCCCAGGACCGAGAGCTTCGACCACATCCTCTGGCTGGCAGAACGGCTACAGCCCTTCCAGGTGGCGGTAGAGTTCCGCCAGCGCGCCTGGCTGGACGCCTCCCATCGCGCCGGCGTGCTCCAGTTCCTGACCGAGCACTCCCTCACCTACGTCTGCGTGGACGAGCCGGCCGGCCTGCGCTCCAGCGTGCCCCCGCTGGCATTCGCCACCAACCCGCGGCTGTCCTATTTACGCTTCCACGGCCGGCGCGCCGAGACCTGGGAGCAGAGCGGCGTCAGCGTGCATGAGCGCACCAAATACCTCTACAAGCCGGAGGAGCTTCAGGAATGGGTGCCGAAGATCCGCCGGCTGGCCGAAGAGACCCAGGAAGTGCACGTGCTCATGAATACCAACTACCGCGACTATGCGGTGCGCAATGCCAAACAGCTCATGCTCATGCTGGAACAGCGCCGCGAATGACCGGTTCGCCGAAGGAGCACTATGCGAGGCAGATGGTGGATGGTGCTGATTGGGCTACTGCTGTGGTCGCAGGCAGGCTGTACGGGGACGCCGGCTGCCTCCCCCGTGACGGCGAAGCAGATACTGGCATCGGCGGAGCGCTACCAAGACCAGCTCATCACCCTGCGCGGGTACGGCCTCATCACGGCCACCCTCCCCCTTTGTAAGGGCTACATCGGCCTGGATACCCGCACCCAATTTGTGGACGCCGAGAATAACCTCATCACCGCAGTGGACCGGGTCGGGTCAGGGAAAGCGATCAAAGGAGAGACACTGCGGACATTCCACGCCTATGTGCGTGTCTTCGAGGGGGAAATCGGGTGTCCTGGCCAGACCCGCCGCGAGCGCATCGTCTACCTGGAAATCGTCGGCGTGGAATAGACCACCATCCTCACATGCGGGAGCACCGTTATGTCTACTCCGAAGCCGCTGACCGAACGCCGGCGCGTCCTGCAGGTACTGCACCGTCAACCGACTGACCTCCTGCCTTGGCTGGTGGACCTGGAGACATGGTACACCGCCCGCCGGCGCACCAACACCCTGCCCCGCCCGCTGGCCGACCTGGAGCTGAACGAGATCCACCGCCTGCTGGCCGCCGGCCGGCTGGCGGCCGCTTCCGTCACCCGGCTTCGGCTCCATGGGGTGGAAGTGCACATCACGCACAACGAACAGACGATCTTCCGGGACTCGGAGCCGGCCCTGCCCTTCCCCCTCCCCATCACGCTGTTGCCACCCGACCGGCTGGGGCAGAGCATCATCACGTATAAGACGCCGGCCGGCAGGGCGGAGATCATCTGCCAGATGGATGAAGCCCAGGTACGCGCCGCGGCCGACCCCACCGTCCTCCGCCGCATCCTCGAGTACGATGAGGATCTTCCCGTCGTCAAATGGATACTGAATCACGCCGAGGCAGTGCCGGATTTCGAGAGGTTCCGCCAGAGCGAGGAAGCCGTCGGGGAAAATGGGTTCACCCTCCCCCTGCTCGGCCGCATCCCCTTCCAGCAGTTACTGTTGGATTACATGCCGCCGGCGCGCGCCGCCCAGGCGGCCCGGGATGAGGAGCGGGCCTTCCTCTACCTTCTCGATGCCCTGCGCGAGCACAGCCGGCACATCGTCGAGCTGGCCCTGGATCTGCCGGACGCTCCCCTGCTGGCCTTCGACGACCATCTGGACGGCGCCCTGACCAAGCCGGCCCCCTTCCAGCGCTACTGCATGCCCTTCCTGCAGGAGATATCCGCCCGCCTGCATCTGGCCGGCCGGCGGTTGGGCAGTGTCATGGACGGCAATCTGAAGCCCCTCCTCCCGCTTGTTCCCCAGGCCGGCGTGGACGTGGTGCTGTCCTTCGCGCCGGCCCCATCCAGCCCGCTCCCCTTCGCAGAGGCCTGGCATGCCTGGCACGAGGAGCTTATCATCTGGGGCGGCATCCCGCCGGCACTGCTGGAAGCGGGATTCCCGGAGGAGGACCTCTACACCTGGATGGAAGACATGCTGACCTGCATCGAGCGGGAAGAGGGATTCATCATCCTGGGGATCGGCGGGCAGATAGGCGGTTCCGCCGATATTCAGCGTCTGGCGCGCATCAGCGAGCGGCTGGGACGCCGGCCGGAGCTATAACCCCCGCGCCAGCAGTACCGCCAAGAGAACCACCGCACCGCCGGCCAATGCCAGGGCATCGGCACGGCGCATGCGGAGCTGGCGCCGGCTGGTGCGCCGGCTGGCCACGCCGTAGCCCCGCGCCGCCAGCGCCATGGCGAGATGATCCACCGTCCGCAGAGCCGTGATAATGAGGGGGATCAACACCGGGAGATAGGCGCGCGCCGCCCGCAGGGGATTACGCGGGATGACCAGTCCGCGCGATTCCTGGGCCTCCATAATCTCACCGAAAATGC
>JACIWP010000038.1 GCA_014360855.1 Anaerolineae bacterium | reverse complement strand
CCAGCCTCGCGCTCGGCTGGCTCTATGTGCGCTTCGGGAACCTGCCCCAGGCGGATGCCCTCTTTTACGGCATCAACCCGGCCGTCGTGGGCATTATCCTGGTCGCCACCTATCGCTTGGGCAGGGCGGCCCTGCGCGACTGGCCGGCGCTGGCCCTCTTCCTCCTCTGCTTCATCTCCAGCTTGCTGGGCGTCAATGAGGTTCTGCTCCTGCTGGCCGCGGGGCTGGCCGGCACGCTGATCTACGCCCGCATCAACCTACAGGGGAGGCTCGGTGTCCTGCTCATGACCAGCGGCTCATGGGCCGGCATCTCTGCCGCCCTGCCGGCCTGGCTGGATCATCGGTTAGTGAAGCTGGGGTTGTTCTTCCTGAAGGTAGGCTCCCTGTTGTTCGGGAGCGGCATGGTGCTGTTTGCCTTCATCCAGCGGGATGTGGTGGAACGCTTCGGCTGGCTGACGCAGAGACAGCTCGTGGATGCCATTGCGGTCGGACAAATGACGCCCGGCCCGGTGCTGTCCTCGGCCACTTTCATCGGCTATGTGGTCGCCGGCCTGCCCGGGGCCCTGGTAGCCACGCTGGGCGTCTTCCTCCCCTCATTCATCATCGTGGCGCTGATAGGCCCCTGGATCCCCCGCCTGCGGCGTTCTGCCATCGCGCTGGCATTCTTGCGAGGGGTGAACGCCGCCGTGGTAGCGCTCATCCTGTCGGTGGCCATCGCCCTCCTGCGCTCTGCGGTCGTGGACATTCCCACTGCGCTCATCGCCGCCGGCGCGACCCTCATCCTCTGGCGCTTCCAGCCCGAAACTTTTTGGCTGGTGCTGGCCGGCGCGCTGATCGGCCTGGCCCGTTATGTCATCCTGCGGGCAGTTTGAGCGCGCTCACTCATCGTCGTCAAGCATTACGGAACCCAGGGGCTTGGGCGGCTGTGTCAGATCCACCGGCAGGGCGTGGTCTCTCTCGCGGCGCTTGCGGGTCCCTTCCGATGAATACTGTACCCATATGGAGGGCGCGTCTTTGCTCTCCGCCCCATGCGAGGTGTGCCGCCGGCGCACCCGACAGATGACCGGCGTATTCACCGCGGAGCCGGCGATAATAACTTGCCCCTTGCTGAGCGCCGGCAGTTCCAGCAGGAGGTCCCGTCCCACGCTCTCGATGCTCTCTGCCACCCGCGCCTGGTCCACCGGGTTGACGATGCGCAGAATGCACTGGGTCATGCACTGGGACAGCACGTCCGCATCCAGCTTGCCCGGCCGCTGGCTGATAAGGCCAACGGCGACGCCGAATTTGCGTCCCTCGGCCAGGATTTGCCGCAGGATGTGCGTCGTGACGACTTCTCCGGACGCCGGCGCGAAGTGGTGCGCCTCCTCAATCAACGTAAAAGTGGGATAGGGGATATAATCTTCCGACCTTTCATCCGCCTGACCGCGCTCCGCATTCACACGCGCCTGCAGAAGCCGGCGTAGAATGGTCGCGACGATGACCTGTTGCTCGCGCGCGTCAATCTCATTGAGTTGAAGCACGGTACAGCGGCCGGGGGAATACAGTTCCTGAAGCGGTAACTGCTGATAGTCATTGAAGGACGTGGAGTGCCGGAGCACGGCATCCAGCCGCCACAGCACCGCTTCCACGGAATCAGCGTATTTGGTGGGCTTTTCCTCAGCGATCTCATCCATCTCATCCGCCGGCTTGTAGCCCTGCTCCCGCACCGCCAGCATCAGGTCGTCAAAACCGTACTTGTCGCCCCGCGCCCGCCGCAGGGCGCTCAGCGCGTTGCGCAGGATGTATTCCTGGCGTTCGGTGAGGTTGGGCAGGAGCGCGCGGTAATCCCCTACGTTGAGGGAACTAATGCGCACCTTCACCTGCTGGGGACGCAGTATCTTGACCTCGGGACGGTAGCCGTCCTCGCCCTGGAACTCCGGCCGATTAGTCATCTCCTGCAGGGTGTCATATTCCCCGTGTGGGTCAATGACCAGCACACAGCCGCGGTTGTACGGCTTCAGCAGTTCCTCGATCAGGACGCCGGCCAGGTAGCTTTTGCCGGCGCCGGTGCTGGCGATGATGGCCAAATGGGTGCTGGTGAAGGCGCCGGCGTCAATCACGATGGGCACGGCATCCGGCTCGCGGCTCAGCAGTGATCCGATCCAGGCACTGCCGGGCTTCCCGCGCTCACGCGTGCTGAGGATGTGGGACAGCATCTCGTCATCGCAGAGAAAGATGGGCCGGCCGGCGCGCGGCGGCAGGCGGGGGTTGATAAAATCCTTCAGGACAGGGTCATAATAGCCGATGATGCGCACCGTAATCTCGAACAGCTCATGCTGTCCCTGCCCGTGCCCCAACATCTGCGCGATGTGTGCCGGCGGGACCGCCGGGTTGGCCATGAAGACGTCCGGATAGGTGCGCAGAGGCCGGCGGTCGGTGATGCGCCCCACCACCTGCCGCGCCTGGCCGTCCACCACCGCCTCATAATAGACAAATTCCCCGTGCCGCACCCGTTCCTCGACATCAGGAGTGACAAAGGTGTATTCGTGCGGGCTCTCACCCGGTCCTTTGGTCGTGCCAACCGGTTCGTGCATGGACATGCTTCCTCCCTCGATGGCTCAACTCATGGGCTGGACATAGGTTTGCCAGGCCAGGCCTTCCCGCAGTACGGTGATTTGCTCCTTGTGCTCGGGGAACAGTTCAATGACCTGGTCCAGTATGTTGAGAAGCAGATGGGGGATCAGCGGATGCGCCTGGGAACGCAGATGAGGGATATACGCCAGGCGCGGGCCGGCCTCCCCCTCATGGAATCTGCGAAGCTCCTCGCGCGTCAGCGGCATCACCAGGGCATCCACCGGCGCGGAGAAGGGGGGAATGCCCTGAAACGCCGGCCCTTCCGCCGGCGGCATGCTCCCCACCACCAGAATGCCCACCAGCGTCGCCTTCTCGCTCAGGTAATCGGGTGAGAAGATCTCCAGCTCCGGCGCGGACGACAGGCGCGGCCCCAGCGTCCCGAACTCCGGGTTCATCAGGATGGTGTTGTAAATCACCCCGATGAGATCGGGCTGGCCGGCCTGCACCGAAAGCACGCGCACAAAACGACCGAAGGCGTAATCCGCCGGCGTCGGCACTTCCGCCCGCTCCCCCGGGTTGTACACCTGACAGACATACTCCACATGCGAATTGGATTTCACAATCTTGCCAATCACCACCATTGTTATCCCTTCCTCTCCGCCCTTTCAGACGCGGCGCTGTTGCTTGCTCAGCAGTTTGCGCGAGACCCGCAGGGGCAGGTCATGGCGCTGGGCAAACTGGCGAAACAGCTCGTAAAACCGCTCGCGGTCCTCCATGGTCAGCACCGCCACCGCGTCGGCCGTCTCCAGCGGATACGGATACCCGTTGCCGACGACGGTCTCGGCGCGCACGATGTCCAGCACCTCATCCAGCCGGCCGGCCTCCAACAGCCACAGCGGGAACTCGATGCGCGCCGGCGGATGGTCCGCGGTCGTCTTCAGGTAAGTGAAGCAGATGCGCCGGCGAAAATCTCGCCCGCTGGATTCATCCACATAACTGCTGAGCACGACATCATCTCGGGCGCAGATATAGGCCGGCGTGCGGTCGCCCCAGCGCATCAACGGGGCGTACAGGATAGGGTCAGAGAGATGGCCGGCGCAGGCACCGCCGGCGGCCCTCAACATCTCCACCATATCGCGGGCGTAGCTGGTGTCAATATAGCCGATGAGCGGCACACCGGTGTCCTCGGAAGCCATGACCATGCGCATGGTGTGAGAGGCATACGCGTTCTGCACCTCCAGCGAGAGCCGGCCGGCGAACGAGGCGATGAGCGAGCCGTCGAAGAAGACCACCGGCGGAGGGTCCTCGCCGGCGTGCGCCTGCATATAGGCGATGACGCGCTCCACCTCACGCACATAACGGCGCAGGCTGATGCGCTCATCCCAGCCCTGCTCCAGGTCGGCGCCGGCGCCGGCCCCCAATTCCGCCGGCGGTAGTACCTCCACCATGACATCCTTCTCATAGGCCCCGCCGGGCTGATGCCGGTTCTCGTACCAGCCGATTTGGATAAGGGCCACCGGGATGGACATGGTACGCTGGGGTGGAATATGGGAGCCGTCCACCGCGAAGGTGGTGCGCCCCATCAACACCTGCATAGCCCACTGCCTGGCCTGCTCGTGGTTCTTCCACTGCGCCCGGAAGGGAATCACCGCACCGCCGGCCGCGTCATGTTCCGCCGTCGGCAGGGCGCCGGGCGCCGGCATGCCGGCGAGCGTATCGGCCAGCCGGCGAGCGGGCCAGCCGGCAATCTCGAGGAGAAACTGCCGGCACTGGTCCAGATCACGATGCTGGGCCAACTGATAGCCGCGAAAACTGCCTGCCTGCTGTTCCAGCGCCTGAATCACCCGTTCGCGCACCAGCATTGCCCAACCCTCTCTTGGGCGGCCGTATCAGGCCACCCTATTCAATGTAGACGCGGCTGACGCCGTTCTCCTTCACCACCCGGATGCGGTTCTCGGTAACGCGCTCGAACGTATCGTCATGACTGATGACAAAGAGCTGGGAAAAGCCCCGCAGGTTGAGGATATGGTCCGCCAGGCTCTCGCGCCGGCCCTCGTCCAGGTTCGCCGTCGGCTCATCAAAGAAAGCGATATCCAACTCCGAAAGCTCCTTCAGCAGTGCCAGGCGCACGGCCAGCGCGGCGCTCATTTGCTCCCCGCCGGAAAGCTGTTGGAAGGTGCGGACATGACCGGCCTTCTCCACCAGAATCTCGTAATCCTCGTTCCACTCCAGATGCATGGTGTAGTCGTTCATTAGCTGGGAGAAGATAGCGGCGGCCTCGCGGGAGATGGACTGCACCAGCAGGCGGGTGATGTGTGGGCCGGCGTCCCGGATGACTGCTCGGGCGGTCTTCACCACCTCCAGGAGGGCCGTCTCCTGCTTCATCTCCTGGCGCACCGCTTGGAGCCGCGCCTGCTGTTGCCGGAGGGATGCCAGTTCCTCCTGCACCACGCGCCGGCGCTCTTCCTTCAGCCGCAAGCGCTCCTCCAGGGAGGACAGGCCGGCACGGCAGGCGTCCAGCTCTTGCTGAACCTGGGCATGGGCGCCGGCATCATACTGCCGGCGGGCATCGGCAAGCTGGCCCTCCAGCTCGGAGAACTGGGCATTCAGCTCTTGCCGTGCGCTCCGCAATTTCTCCATCTGCACCTGGATCTCCGCCAGCCTGGCGGCAATGGCCTCACTGCGGAGATACTCGTTATACGCGTCCGCACTGCTTTCCTTTCGCCGGCGCTCTTCTGCAATGCGCTCGTCCAGGCCGGTATAAGCGGCCAGGGCAGTCTGAAGCTCCTCCCGCCGCCGGCGCTTCTCCTCCGCCTGCGCTCCCAGCTCCTGCCATTCCGCCTCCACTTTTGGACGCTCCGCGGCCAGCGCCTCCAGCCGGCGGTGCTCCGCCGGCAGATGCTCCAGCTCCCGCACCTGCGCCTCCAGCGTCCGCAGTCGCTCCGGCGCGCCGGCCAGCGATGCGACCTCGCGTTCCAGTGCCTCGCGCCGGCCCGTAAGCTCTGCGATCTGCTCCTCCACCGAACGCAGATTGCTTTTCAGCGGGTCCCGCCGCTCCAGGCGCTTCGCCGCATCCCGCGCCGCAGATAACCGCTCCTGAAGCTCCGCCTGCGCCGCCGTCAGCTCCTGGAGCGCCGCCTCCAGCTCCGCGATCTGTCCGTCGAAATAGTCGGCCAGGCTCATGCCCTCCTGCATATTGCGGCAGGGTTCCTGCAGATAGGGGCATAATCCGCCGGCCACCGCCTGCCGCGATCGGCGCGCCTGGTCCAGTTGGGTCACCAGCCGGCCGTGCTCCTGCTGGGCCTCGGCGAACTGCTGTTCCAGCAGAGGAAGTTCCTCGACCAGCGGGATGCACTGCTGAAGCTGGGCAAGCTCCTCGACAAGCGTTTCCCGCTGCGATGCCAGCCGGGACAGGTCAGCGGAGACCTGCTCCAGCGACTGCCGGCGCTGTTCCAGCAGAGCGGCGCGCTGACGTTCCGTCTGAAGCTCCTGCTCGAGCCGGCGATACTGTTCCACCGCCGGCCCGAGTTCGGCCAGCCGCGCCACAGCCTCATCTATGCGAGTCAACTGCTCCTGGAGCGACTGCAGGCGGGCCTCCACGCCAGCCAGCACCGCCTCGACCTGGCTCAGCTCCTGTCGGATGCCGTCGCGGCGGGAGCGTTCCCCTTCCAGCCGGCGCAGGGCCTCCTCCGCCTCCTGATAGGCCTGATACGCCGGCGCCAGCCGGCGGCAGGTCTCCGCCGCCTTCTGCGCCTCCTCCAGACGCCGCTCGACATCGGTAAGCTGAACGTCCAGGCCCTGTAACTGCTGGGTGAGCAGGGCGATGGAACGCTCCAGCGACTCTATCAGGTTTTTCTGGCGCTGAAATATTTCTGATTTTTCCTCCAGGCCGGCCAGTTCATGGGCAAGCTCATCGCGCCGGCGGCGTATATCTTCCAGCTCCCCATCCAGTTCGCCGGCCTCCTGCTCAAGCTGTGGCAGTCGGGCAAGCTGGCCCTCCAGGCCGGCTGATTCTTTCTCCAGCTCGCTGACATGATCCCTCAGCGCGCTTTCCACCTCGCGCAGACCCTCATAGGCACGCTGATACTCCTCCACCCTCAGCAGACGGTCGAACTTGTCCCGCCGCGCCGAGGCATCCTCCAGGAACGCGGCAGTCAGCAGGCCCTGGGGGACGCCGATGGCGTTGCTGAAAAGGTGCGCCAGGTTGGTATCCGGGGGAACGCCGAACTGCAGGCACAGCCACTCCTGCACGCCGGCCTTGCCCTCGCGCAGACGGACCTTTAGCTCCGGATCATAGACATAATATTCCGAGGACTTGCCGCAGGTGCGCACTACCTCGTACTCTCGCCCGTCGGATGCGACGAACGCTACCGTGATGACCCCTTTGGCGGCCCCTTCGCGAACCAGTTGTGCCTGCCGGCGGAAGGGGCTGAAGTCGAACAGGGCAAAGCCGATGGCTTCCAGGATGGTGGATTTGCCGGCGCCGTTCTCGCCGCAGATGGCAGTGACGCCCTGCTCCAGCTCAATGCTCGCGTGTTGGTAGCTCTTGATGTTTTCCAGCTCAACCCGCGTGATGTACATCTTCCGCCATCCCCTCACCCAGCAGTGAAGAGGCGCTAAGCCGCAGTTGCCGGATGATCTCGTCAGCGCTCTGACGTTCCAGAACGCGCTCCTTCAGCTCCCGAAATATCCCTGCCCACTGCTCGGCACTGCTCTGGAACCGTCCATCGCGCTGTAATAACTCCCGCATGACCTGCTGTTCCATCTCCGCGCGGGAGAGATGCTCGGCCGGCGCGTTGACCACATACTCCGCCGGCGCCGCCCGCAGATGAATCTGGCTGACCAGCGGTTGGTAGCGCTGGCGGATCAGCTCTGCCACCGTATCCATCTGCAGGGCAGAAGAGGGGAAATGCAGGAGGCCGTCCAGGGAGAATTCCACCACTGGCGGCATGGGAAACTGTTCTGCATCGGCCTGGAGCTGGCGCCGCAGGGCGTCGTACAGCTCCTCCGGCGTCTGAAAAGGCGTGACATCCTGCCGGCGCCGGATGAAGGGCCGGCGGGCGTAGCGGCGGTGCTCGGCGCGGATAGTATGCGGCCGGCCAATCTCCACTTCCACGAAGAAAACCCCGCCCGGGTGCTGGGATTCATCAAAATTGTTGGGCTCCAATGAGCCAGGGTTGAACAGCCAGTCATCCTGCTGGGCCGGCTTATGGACATGCCCCAGGGCCAGATAGTCAATGTGCGGGCGCAGGGGCGCGAGCTGGTAATGGGTCAGGCTGACGCGCGTGCCGGCGCCCCGCACCAGCATGCCCTCCACCTCCGCATGGGACAGGAGAATGGTGAAGGGCGGCCGGCGTTCCGCATGAAGTTCCTCCAGCCGCGCGGCCAGATCGGCGAACACCCGGGGGGCGGCCGCACCGTGATAGCCGGTGCCGTAGATGCGCACATTCCCCAGGTCTACATACCCCCCGACGCCGTCCTGATACGGTTGGAGGACCAGCTTTTCATCCTGATAATACGGGCGCAGAAGGATCAGCAGGCCCTGGGCGGACAGGAAATCAAGCCAGGAATGGTCCTGGCGGTAGTGCGGCTGTTCATGATTGCCCATGATCCCCACCACGGGGATGCCGGCTTCTTTCAGGCGCTGTAGCTCCCTCTGCGCCAGGATAAGCGTCAAAGGGGAAATGACACGCTGATGAAAGAGATCGCCGGCGATCAGGACAAAATCCACCCGTTCCTTCAGGATATCGCTCACCGCCCGGCGAAAGGTCTGAAAGAAATCGCGGTACCGGTCGGGGCTGTGATACTGTTCATATCCCAGATGCAGGTCGGCCAGATGGGCAAAACGCACTCGCATTCCCCTCCCCCTATCCACAACAGCCGTCAGACCATCTCCCACCAGCGCCGGATGGTCTCCGCATCGCCGGCCTGGCCCAGGATGGCCATCAGCTTGATGCGGCACTTGGCGCTGTCCATACCGTCGGAGAAGAGACAGCCGGCGGCGGCCAGATCGCGATACGCGCCGACGTAGCCGTACTTATCGTACAGCGGGCCGCGGCTTCGGCTGGAGATGACGACCGTCATGCCCTGGGACACTGCCTGACGAATAGGTTCCAGCCACGCCGGCGGCACATGGCCGGCGCCGGTGCCCTCGATGACCACGCCGCGCGTCCCCTTCGCCGTCAGATACTGCAGGATGGCCGGCGAGCTGTCCAGGCCGGCCGGCAGGATCGGCACGTCCGCGGCCAAATCACCTGCCGGCAGGACCGGACGGTGCGGCGGGCGAGCATGGAGCATGACCTGCTTCCCCACCAGCCGGCCAACAGGGCCATGGTACGGCGAGGCAAAGGCATTCAACGCCGAGGTATGGGACTTGGTGGCCCAGCGCGCCAGATGAATCTCGTCGTTCATGACGATCAGCGTGCCCAAGCCGGCCGCCTCATCCGAGGCGGCCAACCGCACTGCCGCCGTCAGGTTCGCCAGGCCGTCATAGCCGGCCTCCGAGGCATTACGCATGGCGCCCGTGAGCACGACCGGTGCCTTGGGATTCACCGTGATGTCCAGGTAAAAGGCGGTCTCCTCCATGGTGTCGGTGCCGTGGGTGATGACCACGCCGGCAATTCCCTGGCGAAAGACCAGGTCCACCACACGGGAGTGCAGGGTCCGCAAATGGTGTACTGTCAGGTGCGGACTGGGAAGATTACAGATGTCCTCGACAGCGAAATGTGCGATATCGGTGGGCAGGGCCTGGATCAATTCCTGGGCGCCGAGCGCCGGCACGACGCCGGCGTCCCCTTGCTGTTTCATAGCAATAGTGCCGCCCGTGGTCAAGACAGCGATGGTCTTCATCGACGCCGCTTTATGCCCCCTTGCATACCTTGCGGAAGGTGTTTATTCGTCACCCAGAGCGCGGTTCACCTCACGTACCAGTGTCCCATCCACAACCAGTTGATGCACCGCCTGGATATGGGGATACATGACATCATCGTTCTCCAGGAAGGGCACGCGCTGGCGAATCAGGTCATACGCCACCGCCGTGCCGCGCCCCAGTTTGGCG
Organism: Anaerolineae bacterium; assembly: GCA_014360855.1. Taxonomy (NCBI): domain Bacteria; kingdom Bacillati; phylum Chloroflexota; class Anaerolineae; species Anaerolineae bacterium. The sequence goes on along the minus strand of JACIWP010000038.1, from coordinate 6,218 downwards.
GAAGGCCCCAGACACCCGCGCCGGAAATCAATGCCCTGCGCGGCGGCCAGCAGTTCCATGGCCAGGATATATTCGACGTTGTCCAGGATCTGCATGGCCTTGCGCGCCGCGGCCGGCCCCATGCTGACATGGTCCTCCGTGTTGGCAGAGGTGGGGATGGTGTCCACGCTGGCCGGATGCGCCAGCACCTTATTTTCCGAGGTCAGGGCCGCGGCGGTGTACTGCACCAGCATGAAGCCGGAGTTCAGCCCACCGTGCTTAATGAGGAACGCCGGCAGGACATTGGCGTTGCTGGCCTCGTCCGTCAGGCGGGTGAGCCGGCGCTCCGACATATTGCCCAGCTCCGCCAGCGCCACACACAGGTAATCCATGGCAATGGCCACCGGCTCGCCGTGGAAATTGCCGCCGGAGATCCAGCGCGGCGTGCCATCTTCCTCGAAGAAAAGCAGAGGGTTATCGGTCACGCTGTTCAGCTCGATGTTCAGCACCCAGCGGGCGTACAGAATGGCGTCGCGCGCCGCGCCGTGCACCTGCGGGATACAGCGCAGGGTGTAGGCATCCTGGACGTTGAGCGGGTCGTAGGAACGGGTAAAGGTACTGCCCTCGATGAGCCGGCGGAAATAGGCCGCGGCCTCTACCTGGCGGGGATGCGGGCGGACGGCGTGAATGCGCTCGTCGAAGGCATCCGGAGTGCCGTGCAGGGCCTCGAGCGAAAGGGCGCCGGCGATGTCCGCCACCTTTGCCACATTCTCCGCGCGCAGGGTCGCCAGCACACCGTGCGCACACATGAAGGCCGTGCCGTTGGTGAGCGCCAGACCTTCCTTGGCGCCCAATTCCACTGGCTGGAGGCCGGCGCGTGCCAGGGCCTCGGCGCCGGGCAGGCGTTCGCCGGCGTATTCCGCCTCCCCCAACCCGATCAGCACCAGCGCCATGTGTGCCAACGGTGCCAGGTCGCCGCTGGCGCCGAGAGAGCCTTTCTCGGGAACGATGGGATGCACACCGCGCTCCAGCATGCGCAGGAGAAGCTCCAGTGTCTGGAGCTGGATGCCCGAATGCCCCTTGGCAAGGGTATTGGCACGGATGAGCATCATGGCACGGGTGAGCGGAATACTAATGGGCTTACCCACCCCCACCGCATGGCTCATAATGATGTTGCGCTGAAGCTGACGCGTTTGGGCCGGCGAGATGATGCGGTCCTTGAACGCACCGAAACCGGTCGTGATGCCGTAGACCACCTCCCCACGGGCGATGGCCTCATCTACCGCCTGTCGGGCTCGTTCCACCTTTTGGATGGCTTCTTCGGTAAGGAGAATCGCGAGAGAATTCGGGGCGGCATACGCCACTTTGGAGACGTCTTCCAGCGTCAGGTGATCGCCGTCCAGATACAGCGTTTCCATACTTCCTCCTGTCCGTAGGGATCACATCGCGCAGATGAGTATACCGGATGGGGCATTTTCTGTCCAACGCGCCGCGCCGGCAGGCCGGCGGTCTTCCCCCTTTCCGCCCTGATCCTATCCGCCTCTTCACCGCACCCCCTACCCCGCCATCTCCCTCACCCGCAATCCGAAATCCTCCATCCTCAGGCGGTTGACATTCCCACAAAATGCGCTACAATTCAATTACTCCCCGCATAGGGGAGCCTCAGCGCTACCATTTACATTCTCCAGAAAGGAGATCACCTATGGAACTGTATATCCATACCCGCAACCTGGAGCTGACGGATTGGCTGGAATCGTACGTGCAGAAGAAGCTGGGCAAGTTGGACCGCTATCTCCCCTCGATTGAAGAAACCCGTGTCGAGCTGACCGCGGAACCGACGAAGAATTCCAACCACAGCCAGGTCTGTGAAGTCACCGTCCGCACCAAGGGCTCCATCCTGCGGGCGGAGGAACGCGCCGGCGACATGCGGGATGCCATTGACCGCGTGGTCGAGAAGATGTACAAGCAGATCGCCCGCTACAAGGGCAAGCGCGAGCGCAACAAGGGACGCGCGCCGGCGGAACCCATGGGTGAGGCCCTGCCCATCGCCGTCGAGGAAATCGAGGAGACGGAAGCCCCGCAGATCGTCCGCCGCAAGCGCTTCCCCGTTGTGCCCATGGACGAACAGGAAGCCATCGAACAGATGGAACTGCTCGGGCATGACTTCTTCCTGTTCTACAACGTCGACACCTCGCAAATCAACGTGGTCTACCGCCGCAAGGACGGCAACTACGGCCTGCTCGAGCCTGAGGTTATGTAAAGTCCATCTGGCGAACCATCAGGGGCGATCGCTCATGCGTTTCGCCCCTGTTTTTCTGTAAAACGCCTTTCGGGACATCGGGACGAGGAAATCCATGGGACCGGAGCACTCTGTCACAACTGACACCGCCGGCAAACTGGACCTCCTTATCATGCTGGGAGACGCCGGCCTCGCCTTCCCCGAACAACTGCTGGGCGCAGTGCGCGAGGCGGTAGCGATGGACCTGATCACACTGGGGCTGTCGCTCGCCGGCGTCGAACGGGTTATCGTCAGCACCAACCGCGCCTCTTTCATGGAGCGGTTATCTTCCCTGCCCGTGCTGGTCATCCCCGATGAGCCGGGTGAGGATTTTCACTTCGGCCGGCACCTTCGGCATGTACTGCAGGCCGCCGGTATCACCAGGAACCAGCGCGTGCTCTACATGGGCGGAGGGGCCGCGCCGCTCATCACCCAGTCCCAGTTCCAAACGCTGGTGGACACCCTGCGAGACAACCCGCAAGCTCTGGTCACCAACAACCTGTACTCCTCGGACCTGGTGGGCTTCACCGCCGGCTGGCTGGAGGAGGTGGAACCGCCGGCGCGCGACAACGACCTGGCGTGGAAACTGGCGGAAATGGGCAAGCACGAGGTGCTACAGCCGCCGCGCAGTGCCGGCACCTCTTTCGATATCGACACCATCACCGATGTGCTCATCCTGAAGCTGTGCCGCGAGCGTCTGCATCCGCACACCCGCGCCGTCATGGACGGAGCACCGGTGGACGCCTCTCATATTACCCGGGTGCTAGGGGTGTTGAAGGACCCGCACAAGACATTACTCCTGGTGGGAAGGATCTCGGCGGATGTGTGGCACACCCTGCGCCGGCGCGCCGCCTGTCAGGTGCACGTCATTTCCGAAGAGCGCGGCATGCGCGCCAGCGGCCGGCTTTCGCGGGGGGAAGTGCGCTCCCTCGTGGGATATTACGCCGATACGCAGGGCTTCGCCGGCCTTTTCTCCTACCTGGCGCAGATAGCGGACGCGGTCATCCTCGACAGCCGGGTGCTCTTCGCCCATCTGGGCCACTGGCCCTCGGACGCCGACCGCTGTTACGCGGACCTGGGACAGCCGGAGCATATCGAGGATAATGTCATCCGGGAGTTGATCGCCGCGGCGCTTGCGGCGCCTATCCCTATAGCCATGGGGGGACATTCCCTGCTCTCCGGCGGCCTGCTGGCCCTGCTGGAAAGCATGGGGCTTTAGCCGGCGCGCAGGATGCGCCGCACCTCCAACGTCGTGCGGAAAGCGGTATAGGCCATCAGCAGGCTGAGCACCAACCCGTGCCAGCCGTCACGATATCCCTGCCAGGTGACATAACGCCGGCGGAATTCCCGCAGGGGCTGGAGAAAATAGGTCCACGGATGCGGCCGCACGCCCCGCTCCACCTGCATCCGGGCGTCCAGCCGGGCATACTTCAACTGCTTCTCGATGAACTCCCCCCAGCTATCATAATTGTAATGGATGAGCGGATTCTGCAGATAGCCGGCTTCACCCTCCAGCAGGACCACCTCATGCACCACCCGCCCTGGGTCATAGCGTCCCCGGTCCACCCGAAAAAGGCGAAGCTGATAGTCCGGGTACCAGCCGGCATGCTGGACCCATTTGCCGACGATGAAATTGCGCCGAGGGACCCACCAGCCGGCCTCCTCGCGTGTCAGGACACTGCGTATTTCCGCCGCCAGCTCCGGCGGCACCCGCTCATCCGCATCGAGGAAAAAGACCCAGGGCGTTTGCACATGCGCCAGCGCCGCGTTGCGCTGTTGGGCGAAGTTTTCGAAGGGGTGTTGGACTATCACAGCGCCGTGCCGGCGCGCCTGCTCCACCGTATCGTCGGTGCTAAAGGAATCGAACACCAGCACCGCGTCGGCCCAGGCAAGGCTTTCCAGGCACTCCGCAATATGCCGGCCCTCGTTATATGTCAACACCACGCCCGTAACGCCCGGCTTGCCGCTCATCGGAACCGCTCCGGGGAGAGATAACTCATTCGGCGCACCTCTTCCAGCGCGGACAGGCGGCGGGCACAGCCGGCCTCATCTAACTGGCCAACCTGGCAGGCGCGGCGCGCCTCAGCAGAAAGCCGGCGCAGTCCCAGCCGCACCAGCGGCCGCACAGCGGCATTGAAGAGCGGGCTGTAATGCTTGGCGAACAGCCGGAAGCGGCTCCGCCAGAGCTGGACAAACATCTCATCCCGGAACTGCCGCGTGCTCTGCGCCTCATGATGGATCACGCGCGCCGCCGGCACACACCACCGCTCCCACCCGCACGCCTGCATGCGCAGGCACCAGTCCACCTCTTCGGCATAGATGAAATACCCCTCATCCAGCAAGCCTGTCCTTTGCACAGCCTCGCCGCGGGCCAGCATGGCCGCGCCCAGCGGATGGCCGATGGGGAAGGGCCGGCCGGACTGATACCAGCGCCGCGGATATCGCCCGTTCAGCCTGGATTCCAGCAAGCGGTAGTGCAAAGGGAAAAAGTCAAAGAACACCTGCCAGAGGGTGGGGAAAGCGAAGGCGGAATGCTGGAACTGGCCGTCCGGATAGCGCAGGGCGGGCCCGAGCACGCCGGCGCGGGGCAGGGCTTCGGCCGCGGCCAGCCAGGCTATCAGCGCGCCGGCCTCCAGCGTTGTGTCCGGGTTGAGCAGGAGCACAAAGCGCGGCAGGCCAGCGAAGGATGCGCCTTCCCCGCCAAACCCCAGGGCGCGCAGGGCCTGATTGTTGGCCGCCGCGAACCCCCGATTGACGTCATTGGCGATCAGATGCACGTCCGGGAACTCCGCCCGGACCATATCTGCACTGCCGTCGTGGGAGGCGTTATCCACCACCCAGACAGCAGCGCGCAGGCCCATCTGCCGGCCCAATTCATCCCGCACGGAGCGCAGGCACTCGCGCAGAAGCTCCCGCACGTTGAAGCTGACGATCACTACCGCCAGGTCCAGGCCGGCCAGGGAACCCGCATCCATGCTAAAAGCCGATGGAGATCTGCTGGGGGTCCACATGGTCGTTGAAAGACTCGATGCGGACCTCTTCATGGATCAGGCCGCCCCAGAAATAGATAGGATTGCGCGGCGGCTTGTCCACAATCTGGATACTACCGGTGATGAGTGCGCGTGCGCCCGGCATCAGATAGCGATACTCCTTACCGTCTATCACGCGCACCGTGAGCACACTCTCGTCACCCACGGCCCAGCGGTAGGGGTACGGCCGGCCGGTCGAGTTCGTCTCAAAGTCAATGCCGAACCGCCAGACGCCCGGCTCCTCGTACCATTCCAACGTGTTGAAGTTCTGGTCACTGCGGTACTGCGTCCCGGGCGGCGGCCCAGAAGTGCGGATGGGCACTTTGCCGAAATTTTCCACCGTGGCGGTGAAATACAGCGTCCCACCCAGCGGCACGATGGTTGGGGAGAACGTCACCTCGGCGTCGACGATGTCCGCGCGCGGCACCCCGCCCTCCTTGATGGTGAGGGTGCTCTCCACCACCACCATATTGCCCACCTTATCCTCGGCCTCGGCAATCACCTTATACGTGCCGTCGGGCGGCGGCTGGGCTTGCCGATCCACCCCTCCTTCATAATCGTAGAGATGGATCCCCACCGCGCCGGGTTTGACGTCCCGCTCCTTCTCGGCCACCGGGTACTTCTGAGGCTCAGGGCTTCCCTCCGGCCCCAGCAGATACACCACCACATTGGCCTCTTTGGTCAGGTAATAGGTGATGGCCACGCGGTCGTCAATGCCGTCCTGATTAGGTGTGAACTCGCGCGGGGAGACGGAGAAATTGCGCAGTTCGGGCAGGGTGGTATCGGCATCCACGATTTCCAGCCGGCCGGAGGCCACCTGCGAATGCCCCCGATCATCTACCGCCTCGACATACCAGGTATAGACGCCGTCGGGCAGGACCCGCCGGCGCACGATCTGTTGGGTATATTCGTTCTCGTACCTCGACTCCCCT
>JACIWP010000037.1 GCA_014360855.1 Anaerolineae bacterium | reverse complement strand
GCCGGCCTCTGCATCGGTCGGGTCCCGGGCAAAACGCTCCAGGTGCGCGTTCGCCAGCTCCAGCGCTTCCAGCGCCGGTGAATCGGTGAGCACATTCGCCCCGATGGAAAGATAGGCTTCGACGGCATGGGTGATGACGTCGAAGCCGGATTGCGCGGCCTGTGCCGGCGAGAGGGTGCGCAGTGTCTCCGGGTCAATGAGGGACATATCGGGGATCAAGTTTTTGTCCGCCATGACCATCTTGCACCGCGCGGATGTGTCGGTGATGACGCAGTACTGGGAGATATCGGCGCCACTGCCGGCGGTGGTGGGGATGGCGATCAGCGGCGGGAGCGGCTCGCGCGTTCGGCCAATGCCGACATAATCGTGCAGGTCACCGCCGTGGGAGGCCAGCAGGCCGATGCCCTTGGCGGCGTCAATGACACTGCCGCCCCCCAGGGCGATCAGCCCGTCGCAATCTTCGAGCAGGTACTGGCGGGCGCCGGCCATCACTTCATGATCCTTCGGGTTGGGAGTGACTGCGCTCCAGATAGTCACGGGGACGCCGTGATGCTGGAGATACTGCGAGAGTTCCTCCACCCAGCCGGCGGCGATCAGGCCGGCATCGGTGACCAAGAGGGGACGTTCGACCGCAAGCGCCTTCAGTGCATGGACAGCGCCAAAGCGAGCCCCATCGCCGAAGATAACCTCGGGGAGTGAGAAACGCACCAGCTTTTGCATCGGATGATAGCCGCGATCCTGGCCGCCATAATTTGGCTCACCGTTTGATACTCATATTATAAGTGAAAATGCACAAACGTGCAACCAACCTTTGCGGGAAAGCCTTGACAGCCGGCCAAGGCCATGGTATATTGAATCTGGTCTGATGGTATGAACAAAAGACCAATACAGCCGGCGTGAGAAGGAGGAACAATGGGGAAGCTCTCTCTGCGCGTGCTCAGCGAAAGTGAGATTGAGCGCATCCATCAGCGCTCGCTGGATGTGCTGGAGCAGGCCGGCGTACGGGTCCTGGATGCCGAATGCCGGCAGGTGTTGGCCGCCGCCGGCGCGCGGGTCGACGAGGCCAGCGACATCGTCCGCATCCCGCGTCAGTTGGTGGAAGAAGCGCGCCGGCTGGCGCCTCTCATGTTCGAGATCCACCACCAGGACGGCCGGCCCATCCTGGTGGGGGGCGAACATCGGGTGTTCGGTTCCCTGGTCATTGACCCCTGGATCATTGATTATGCGACCCTCCAGCCGCGCCGGCCCGTCCTGAATGACATCATCCGCCACACTCGCCTGGGGGATGCGCTCCCCATCGTGGGCGATATTCACCGCATGGATATGCCGCCCGAGGGCCTGCCGCCGGACGCCGCCTATGTCAAGAGCCTGGAGGCCTTCGCCACCAACACCACCAAACACCTCATGGCCCTGCCGGCTTCGGTCGAGTCCGCACGCGATTGGCTGGAAGTCGCCGAAATCTACGCCGATGGACAGCCGCTCGGCCGCCGGCGGGTGCTCTCCTTCGGCGTCGCCGTCACCAGCCCCCTGATGCTCACCGACGTCAACGCCTGGATCCTGAAAGAGGGCGTGCGGCGCGGCATGGCCACCATCCCCGTCATCTGTCCGATGGCCGGCACGACCTCCCCCCTGACCTTTGCCGGCACCCTGCTGGTCTCCAACGCCGAAAACCTCTTCCTCATCACCCTCAGTCAGCTTCTGCGGGAGGGCGCGCCCATATTGTACGGCGCCGGCCCCTCCCTCACCGACCTGCGCAGTGGCTATGATATCTACTACAGCCCCGACAAGATGCTCTGGAAAACAGCCCTCATCCAGATGGGGAAGTTCTACGGCCTGCCCACTACCGGCGAGACAGGGGGCTCCCTGGTGGGCCGGCATGACATGCAGTGCGGCATGGAAAGCGCTCTGCTGATGTTCCCCTCCATCATCCTCGGGCAGAATATGATGGGCGGCCTGGGCTCCTGCTACAACGCCGTCGGCATGTCCCCGGAGATGATCGTTATTCAGGCAGAGCTCGCCGGCCTGCTCATGCGCCTGGCCGAGGGCATTGACACGTCCGAGGAGATGCTGGGCTTCGATTCCGTCCTGCGGGCCGGCCCCGGCGGCCATTTCCTGGAAGACCCCCTCACCCTGAAGATGCTCCGCTCGCCGGAGTTCTTCAGCGGCAGTCTCTTCGACCGGCTGGGTGAACACGGCGCCGGCCGGCCGGAGGAATCCCTGCTGGCGCGCGCCCATGCGCGGGTGGAGGAAATCCTGGCCGCTCATGAGCCGGCCCTGCCTGGCCGCATTGTGGAGGACATCCAGCGCTGGGCCAGCCGGCGCCTGGCCGGCAAGAGGGGCTGAATTTTTTGCATATCCCTCCACCTTATGTTATAATGGCCGGCTGTAGTAGCCGAACACAAGGGTCCTGTTCCCAGCGAGACGGTATCTTCTGGCGCAGGGAAGGCGAACAGGGCTCTTTACTTGTGATGAAGGGGTGGCGAGATGAACAACGCATTACTGCAGTCCGTGGAAGCGGTCGAACCCAATCCGAATATCCCCGAGCTCCAACCGGGAGACACCGTCCGGGTACATGCGCGCATTGTGGAAGGCAACCGCGAACGCATCCAGGTCTTCCAGGGCGTCGTGATTCGCATCCGCAAGGGCGGCGGGGCCAATGCCAATTTCACCGTGCGCCGCATTGCCGCCGGCGGCATCGGCGTCGAGCGCACCTTCCCCCTGCATTCCCCCCGCGTTGAAAAGGTGGAGATAGTGCGGCATGCCAAGGTTCGGCGCTCCAAGCTGTATTTCCTGCGCGGTCTCAAGGGCAAGGCGGCCCGATTGAAGGAAAGGCGCTAATCCCTTTATTCTCCCTCCTTGGAAACGGCAGTATGGCGAGGCCGGGGTCTCCAGTACCCCGGTTTCGTATTTTCGTGTACAATATAACCGGAAGATCCTCTGGGGTCTGGAGGACTGGCCAAATGCCGCCGTCGCTGGAAAGAGAAGCAAGGTTGTGGCAGGTCGGCAGCCAGCGGGTCGCCGGCCTGGACGAGGCGGGACGCGGCGCATGGGCCGGCCCGGTCGTGGCCGCCGCGGTTATCCTGCCGCCGCTGGAGGATCTGCCGGCGGAACTGGCCGAGGTGGACGATTCCAAATGCCTCTCCCCATCCTGCCGGCAGGAGCTGTACCACGCCATCATCCGCCGTGCCCTCGCTTGGGGTGTGGGCATCGTGCCGGCGCAGGAGATTGACCGCATCGGCATCCTGCCGGCCACCCGCCTGGCCATGGAGCTGGCGCTCGCATCGCTCACCTGCCGGCCGGATGCCCTGCTGATCGACGCGCTGCACCTGCCGCAGGTCCCCTGCCCCCAGGAGGCGATCATCAAAGGGGACCAGTGCTGTTTCTCCATCGCCGCCGCTTCCATCGTCGCCAAGGTCACCCGCGACAACTGGATGGCCGCCGCCCATCAATGGCTGCCGGCGTATGGCTTCGCCCGCCACAAGGGGTATGGCACCGAGGAACATCGGGCGGCACTGCTCCGCCATGGCCCATCCCCCATTCACCGTTTCTCGTATGCGCCGGTGGCCCAACTGGTGCAGGGGCTCATCTCCGCATGCCCGGAGGAGGGGTGCTGATGGGCCGGCTGAGCTACCGCCGCGGGCGCCTGGCGGAGGAACATGCGGCGCGCTATCTGGAAGGCCTGGGCTATGCCATCCTGGCGCGTAACTGGCACTGTCCGGCCGGCGAGGTGGACATCATCGCCCGAGAGGGGGAGGCGCTGGTGCTGGTGGAGGTGCGGGCGCGCCGGCAGGACAACGCCTTCAGCACGCCGGAGGAGACCATCACCAGTACGAAAGGGGAGCGCCTGATGCAGTGCGGCGGATACCTGGTCGCCGAATGGGATTGGGACGGCCCCTGGCGCATTGACCTGGTGGCTGTGGACCTTTCGAGGGATGGTCAGCCGCTCCGCTGTCGCCTGATCCGCAGTGCGGTGGAGGGATAGGCGGTGACGTTGATCCGGCTGGAGGGAGTTTTCAAGCGTTTCGGGGCCGCCGGCCCGGAAATGCTGGCGGAAACCCTGGAGCATCCTCCTACTGCATATTATGAGCGCATGCAGGAGCCCGAATTTTTGGCGCCGCCTGGCCTGGCGCTGGATGGCGTGAACCTGCTGGTGCGCGCCGGCGAGACCATGGCTGTCCTCGGGCCATCGGGCTGTGGCAAGACCACGCTCCTGCGGGTGATTGCGGGGCTGGTGCCGCCGGACGCCGGCCGGGTCTATTTCAACGACCAGGATGTCACGGACCTGAGCCCGGCCGAACGCCGCATCGGCATGGTCTTTCAGAACTACGCCCTGTACCCGCATATGGAGAGCCGCGAGAACATCGCCTTTTTCTTCCGCATACACCATCGCGAGGAGGAAATCCCGGAGCGGGTGCGGACGGTTTCCCAGATCATGGGGGTCGGTTTCGAACTGCTCCTGGACCGCAAGCCGCCCCAACTTTCCGAGGGGGAGCGCCAGCGCGTGGCGATCGCTCGTTGTATCGCTCGCGAGCCGAGCGTTTTCCTGTTCGATGAACCGCTCTCGAACCTGGATGCCAAACTGCGGGTGAAGACCCGCGCCGAGATCAAGCGCCTCCTGCGGCGCTTCCACTGCACCTGCCTCTACGTCACCCATGACCAGAGCGAGGCCGTGGCGATGGGGGATCGCATTGCCGTGATGCGCGCCGGCCGCATCGAACAGGTGGGCACTTTCGGGGAGTTGTATGATTGGCCGGCCACCGCCTTCGTGGCAGGCTTTCTCGGCTCGCCGCCGATGAACATTTGGCCGGCGCAGGCGGATGTCGATTCTGTGCTGATCGGGCCGATGCGGCTTCCTATGCCGCTCCTTCGCCGGCCGCCGCGCGCCGGCACGCCCATCCTGTTCGGCATCCGACCGGAGCACCTCCATCCGGATGACGCCGGCCCCATCCAATTGGAGGTCGAGGTGGTGGAACCGCATCCTTCGGAGCATGTCCTGCTGGTGCACGGTCGGACAGCCGGCTATCCGGCCGTGGCGAAACTGCCCATCTCCGCCGGCGTGCCGCGCCGGCAGACCATACGGCTGACTTACGCGCCGGCCGATGCCCGGCTCTTCGATGCCTGCACCGGAGAACGACTGCCGTGAGCACTGAAACGAGCGCTGGGTCCTCGACGCCTGTTCGCTTGCTGGCCATCGTTGGGCCGACTGCCGTGGGCAAGAGTGCCCTGGCCCTGCGCCTGGCGGAGCGCTTTCACGGCGCCATTATCTCCGCCGACTCGCGGCTGATTTACCGGCATATGGATATCGGCACTGCCAAGCCCACGCCGGCGGAACGTGCCCGCGTGCCGCATTACCTCATCGACATCTTGAACCCGGACGAGCCTTTTGGCCTGGCCCAATTCCAGGAGCTGGCCTATCGGGCCATTGCCGACGCCCATCACCAGGGCTATCTGCCCATGCTGGTCGGCGGCACGGGGCAGTACGTCTGGGCGGTGCTGGAGGGGTGGAGCATTCCGCGCGTGCCGCCCCAGCCCACGATCCGCGCCCAATTGGAGGAGCAGGCGCGCCAGGAAGGGCCGGAGGCGCTTCACCGCCGGCTGGCCGAGCTGGACCCGACTGCCGCGGCGCGTATTGACCCGCGCAATGTGCGCCGCGTCATCCGCGCCCTGGAGGTCTGCCTGACCACGGGCCAACCCATCTCGGAGCTACAGCGCAAGAACCCGCCCCCCTATGACACCTTGATCATCGGCCTGCAGATGGAGCGGGCGGAACTGTACGCCCGCATTGACGAGCGTGTGGAACAGATGATCGCCGCCGGCCTGGTGGATGAGGTGCGCCGCCTGCTGGAGGCCGGCTATCCCCCTGACTTGCCGGCCTTCTCCAGTCTGGGATACCGTCAGATCATCGCCTATCTGCGCGGCGAGACCACCCTGGAAGAGGCCGTTGCCCGCATTAAGCGGGAGACCCGCCGGCTGGTGCACCAGCAGTCTATCTGGTTCCGCGCCAATGACCCGCGCATCCACTGGCTTCCGGCCCATGACTACCCGGCTATCGAGCGCTTTGTGGCGCAGTGGTTGGCGCGCCGGCCGGCGCCGCCGAAAAGTGCGTAAGCACAATTCCATGTTTTTATGCGACATAGTGTATAATTGGAGTATCATATTGGCGCGCTACCTTTGCCGTCATGAGGCGTTGGGCATTGAAACGTTTCGCCCTGCAGGATCGCAGGCAGGGCCATTTCGAAGGAGCAGGGAGATTGGGCCATGCTGGTAGGAAGGAGGATTACCTGGACCGTGAGCCATCAGGCAAAAGTTTGGCGTCCGCCCACCGATGTGTACGAGACGGACGATGCGATTGTCGTGCGAGTGGAGATCGCCGGCATGAAGGAGGAGGATTTCCATATCCAGCTCTCCCGCCGCACGCTGACCATCAGCGGCCGGCGCGACGACCATGCCAGCGGTTCCAAGCTCGCCTATCAACAGATGGAAATTATGTACGGGGATTTCCAGACGGAGGTCTACCTGCCCTGGACCATTGAGGCGGAGGACGTCGAGGCCACCTATCAGGACGGTTTTCTGGTGGTTGTCCTGCCCAAACCGAAGAAGCGGCGCGTGCGCGTGGTGGACGTCAATCAGGCCGGCAACTGTTAGCCATGCGCGCCCTATGCGGAAAAGATGATCTGCCGAGGCAATTCATCATTCCCTGCGCGCCAGAAATTGCCAAGGAGGAACAAATCCATGCCATTCACGGAATGGTCAACCTTACTTGAAGAGATGAATACGCCGGACGGGTCTGCCGGCGGTCCCTTCGGCGGGCCGATGCCGACCCAGGGACCGGAAGGTGAGGGGGCCGGCGCCGGCATCCCCGAGGTGCTTGCTATCCTGCCTTTGCGCGGCGTGGTCGCCTACCCGCTCATGTGGCTCCCACTGACCGTCGGCCAGCCCCGCTCCATCCGACTGGTGGACGATGTGGTGGTCAAAAAGCAAATGATCGGCCTGGTGGCCTCCAAGAATCCGGAGATCGAACAGCCCGGCCCGGACCAAATCTACCACGTCGGCTCGGCCGCTATCGTGCACCGCATGATGAAGGCGCCCGACGGCACCGTGCGCATGATCGTCCAGTGCATCGAGCGCATCAAGATCAAGGAGTTTATCCAGGAAGAACCGTATTTGATGGCCCGCGTGGAGGTTGCCCCGGACATCGTCGAGGAGACGGTGGAAGTGGAGGCGCTCTCCCGCAACGCCCTGGAGCTGTTTCGGCAGATGGTTTCCCTCTCCCCTCAACTGCCGGATGAGCTTCTCATGACGGCGATGAACCTCCAGGACCCGCGGGCGCTGGTGTACCTGATTGCCTCCAGCATCCGCATGGAGCTGAAGGACGCGCAGGAACTGCTGGAGCTTGACTCCGTGCGCGAAAAGCTCCTCAAGCTCACCACCATCCTGACGCGGGAGGTGGAGGTGCTGGAGCTGGGCCGCAAGATCCAGAGCCAAGCCCAGAGCGAGATGGAGCGCATGCAGAGGGAGTATTTCCTGCGCGAGCAGTTGAAGGCTATCCAGCGGGAGCTGGGTGAGGAGGACCCTCAGCAGGCGGAGATCGCCGAGCTGGAGCGCAAGCTGGCGGAAGCCGGCCTCCCGGAGGAAGCCGCCAAAGAGGCCAAGCGCGAGCTGGAGCGCCTGCGGCGCATGCCGGCGGCCGCCGCCGAATATTCCGTCATCAAAACCTACCTGGACTGGCTCATCAACCTGCCCTGGAACGTCCAGACCGAGGACAACCTGGATATCAACCGCGCCCGTCAGGTGCTCGATGAGGATCACTATGACCTGGAGGACGTGAAGGAGCGCATCCTGGAGTTCCTGGCGGTGCGCAAACTGCGCAAGGAGCGCCGGGAGATGAAGGAAAGCGCCGGCGAGGAGGCCGTCGGCGTCGAAGCGCCGGCGGGGCTTGCGGCGGCCGGCGATGCCGGGAAACCGCCGGCGGCAGAGGAAGCGGAAGACTACATCCGGCCCGAGCGCGCGGGCGTCATCCTCTGCTTTGTGGGGCCCCCGGGTGTGGGCAAGACCTCGCTGGGGCGCTCCATCGCCCGCGCCCTGGGACGCAAGTTCATCCGCATGAGCCTGGGCGGCGTGCGCGATGAGGCGGAGATACGCGGCCACCGCCGCACCTATGTCGGCGCCCTGCCCGGCCGCATCATCCAGGGCATCCGCCGTGTCGGCACCAAGAACCCGGTCTTCATGCTGGATGAAGTGGACAAGATGGGCATGGATTTCCGCGGCGACCCGGCGGCCGCTCTGTTGGAGGTGTTGGACCCGGAGCAGAACCGCGAGTTCCGCGATCATTACCTGGACGTGGCCTTTGACCTGTCGCAGGTGATGTTCATCACCACGGCCAACATGCTGGAGCCGATCCCGGCGCCCCTGCGTGACCGCATGGAGATCATTCAGATCCCGGGCTATACGGATGAGGATAAGCTCCATATTGCCCAGAAGTATCTCCTGCCGCGCCAGCTCAAGGAGAACGGCCTCCAGCCGGGCGAGGTGCAGATCACAGACCAGGCGGTCCTGCGCATCATCCGCGAGTACACGCGCGAGGCCGGCGTGCGCAATCTGGAGCGCCAGATCGGCTCCATCTGCCGCAAGGTGGCGACGAAGATCGCCGCCGGCGAGACGGTCAGCGTGACCGTGGATGCCCAGGACCTGCCGGCCTACCTGGGCAAGCCGCGCTTCCTGTACGACGTGGCGGAACGCACCGACCGCCCCGGCGTGGCCGTCGGCCTGGCGGTGACCCCGGTGGGAGGCGACATCCTCTTCATCGAGGCCACCAAAATGCCCGGCACCAAGCAGTTCATCGTCACCGGTCAGCTCGGCGACGTGATGAAGGAGTCGGCGCAGGCGGCGCTGAGCTACGTGCGCTCGAAGGCTGAAGAGTTGGGCATTGACCCGCGCTTCTTTGAGAAGACCGATATCCATTTGCACGTGCCGGCCGGCGCCACGCCGAAGGACGGGCCGTCCGCCGGCGTCGCCATCGCCACCGCCCTGGCCTCCCTGCTGACGGGCCGGCCGGTGCGCTCCGATGTGGCCATGACCGGCGAAATTACCCTGCGCGGCAAGGTCCTGCCGGTGGGCGGCATCAAGGAGAAGGTGCTGGCGGCCGACCGCGCCGGCATCACCACGGTCATCCTGCCGCGGCGCAACGAGCCGGATCTGGACGATATCCCGGAGGATGTCAAGAAGCGCATGAAATTCGTCCTGGTGGACGAGATTGACCAGGTCTGGAAGGTCGCCCTGCGCGATCAGCGCGTGGAGGAGTCGGTGGCAGAGGCGGAGGCTCCCGCGGCGGAGCCGGCGCCGGCCGACGTCTGAAGCGCGTATTCTGCTGGGGGTCGGTATACTGCCGACCCCCAGCAAACATCATTCACTAAAGCCATACCATTACTTGGAGGAACACATTGACTGCTCGAAACCCGTCCGATCCATCCCGCCGCCAGCAGGAGGGCTCCCGGTACAAGAATATGCAGTGGTACAGGATGGACCTGCACCTGCATACGCCGGCCTCTTCCGACTACGAGGAACCTGGGGTGGATTATCTGGACATTCTGCGCGAGGCCCATCAGAAGGGCCTGCATATTATCGCTATTACCGACCACAATACGGTGGCCGGCATCGCCGCCATCCGCCGCGAGGTGGAACAGCTTACCATGCTGGAGCGGCTGAACCGCATTCATCCGGAGGAGAAAGCCCGGCTGGACGAATACCGCCGGCTGGGCAATGAGATTCTGGTCCTGCCGGGCTTTGAATTCACCGCCACGTTCGGCTTCCATATCCTGGCTATTTTCCCTCCCGAGACCACTCTGCGCGAGCTGGAGCATCTTCTGCTGGAGATGAACGTGCCGGCCGACAGGCTGGACGCCGGCAGTACCGAGGTCGGCGCCACGGTGGACGTGCTGACCGCCTATGAGATGATCGACGAGGCCGGCGGTATCGTCATCGCCGCGCACGCCAACTCCGCCCACGGCGTCGCCATGCGCGGCCTGCCCTTTGGCGGCCAGACCAAGATCGCCTGGACCCAGGATCCGCATCTGCATGCCCTGGAGGTCACGGACCTGGAGAGCACCCGCCGCAACGCCACGGCGCGCTTCTTCAGCGGCACCAAGCCGGAATACCCGCGGCGGATGCACTGCATCCAGGGTTCGGACGCGCACCGTCTGCGCCGGCACCCGGAGGACCGCACTCGCCTCGGCATCGGCGATCGGGTGACCGAGGTGCTCCTGCCAGAGGTCAGCTTCCAGGCGCTCAAGGAGGTTTTCCTGGGCACCGATTTCGCCCGCACCCGGCCGTATCGCTCGACAAAAGAACCTTTTGACCACGTCCAGGCGGCGCGGGAACAAGGCCCCAGCATTGTCCAGTCTTTTCATGAGAGCATGGAGCGCCGCGGCGGCCGGCTCCATGCGATCCTGTGCGATGTGGTCGCCTTTGCCAACACCCGCGGCGGGACCATTTACATCGGCGTTGGCCCGAACCCGCGTCAGCCGCCGGCCGGCGTGCCGGAAACGGACTCCGCTATTGCGGTGCTGAAGGCGGAGATCGCCGAGAAAATCACGCCGCCGCTGGATGTCACCGTGGACGAGCTGGAGTCCCAGGGCAAGCGCATTGTGCGAGTGGTGGTGCCGGAGGGGAAGGATAAGCCCTACGCCCTGGAGCAGAGCAAGATTTACGTGCGTCAGGAAGCCGAGACCAGCCTGGCGGTGCGGGATGAGATCGTCCAGCTTGTGCGGGCGCAACTGCTGGCGGAGAAAGAGCAGGAGGAGCCGGCCATCGAACCTTCGCCCGAGCCGGCGCCTACCGCCGAGGAGCCTGTCCATGTCCAGCCGGCTGCCGGCGAAATGGTGGACCCGCCGCGCACCGGCGTGGAAATCGTCAATGTCTCGGAGCGCAAAGGCACGCGCTATTATGCCCTGCGCGACCTGCGCAACGGCAACGTCGTGCAAAACGTCACCCGTTCCTCCGCCCGCAAGCTCTGGCGCTACGCCATCACCCAGGCGGAGCAGGCACCGGTGGACCCGGCCAAGGTCACCTGGAAGGGCAACCTGGGCCTGTGGAAGAAGACCTCCAGCCGCGGCAACGTGCATTATGACCTGGTCCAGCGGGATGCGGAGGGACATCTGCACGTGTATTACGGGGTGAGCGAGGACGGCATTCACGGCCCCTGGCAGGAAGTGGTAGGGGCAGAGAGCTGAGGCGTGGGGAGGCCGGCATGGACGAAGCGCTGTGGCCCCGCGTGGGGATATTAACTGTCAGTGATCGCAGTGCCCGCGGCGAGCGAGAGGATGCCAGCGGGCCGGCGCTGATCAAGCTGGTGGGGGAGGAGCTGGGCTTTCACGTCGCCCAGTACGCTGTTGTGCCGGATGAGCAGGAGCAGATCGCCGCGCTACTGCGCCAGTGGGCGGACGAACTACGCCTGGACCTCATTCTCACGACAGGCGGGACGGGCTTCGCACCGCGCGATGTGACGCCGGAGGCCACTCTCTCGGTCGTGGAGAAACTGGCGCCAGGTTTGGCAGAGGCCATGCGGGCTGCCAGCCTGGCCCTGACCCCGCATGCCATGCTGAGCCGGGCGGTCGCCGGCATTCGCGGCCGCACGCTCATCGTCAATCTGCCGGGCAGTCCCAAAGCGGCTCGGGAAAACCTGCTGACCATTGCGCCGGCCCTGCGCCACGGGCTGGCACTGCTGGCGGAAAAGGCCGGCGAGGACCAGCGCCATGACCCTCACGGCGGGCATGGCGCCGGCCACCGCCATCAATAATAGCGCTTCACCTCAAAGCGGTACATTTCGACCGGTTCGCGCGGCCCGATGCCGGCCTTGCGCCGCGCGATGTCCACCTGCTGTTCCACCGTGTCCACCCCTTCCAGGTCTGGCAAGAGCAGTCCGCGCCGCCAGCCGCTCTGCACGATGACCCCATAGCGCTTCGGGTCCAGTTCGTCCAGGCTGTATATCCGTTCGGGGGGTGAGAGCACGTCCACGTTGATGACCAGGTCGTCCAGCTCCGCCGGCGTGACCGGTGGGAAGCGCGGGTCGCGCGTGGCGGCGGCGATGGCGTTGTGGATGACCTCCTCGGCGATATTGGGCCGGGTTGGCTCGATGGTGCCGATACAGCCGCGCAGCGCGCCGTCGCGAGTATGGATGGAGACGAAGACGCCGGCGCGCCCCTTCATTTCCTCGGGCAGGGGAGAGGGTGGTTGGGGGATTTTCCCATAACGGACATATGACTCGATGGTTTCCTTCGCCAGTTTCACCAGCGGGTGCATGGCTCACCTCCTTACATGCCGTGCGTCCAGCCGTCCAGGCGTATTGTACCACAAAAGGGCGGAGGGATAAAACGGACGCATGCGAGTCCCGCAATTTGCCCATTCCCATGGAACCGTGTATCGTAGGGAACGTTATGTGTTGTAGGATACATGGGAAAACGCCATGGCTCCATGGAAGCATACTCTGGTGAGAGTGGTGTTCCTGCTGGCCGGCGCGGGCATTGTCGCCGGCCCGCTGGGCATCATCTGGCATATCCGACGCTCCACCGCGCCCTACATATATCGGAACATCGAGGAGGTGCCGGCGCGTCCCATCGCCATTGTGCTGGGCGCCGGCCTTGAGCGAGACGGCCGGCCCAGCGCTGTGCTGGCGGATCGGGTGCGCACCGCCGCGGCGCTGTACCATGCCGGCAAGGTGCGCAAGCTCCTCATGACTGGCGATAATCGCTTCGCGTGGTATAATGAGCCGGCGTCCATGGGAGAGTATGCCCTGGCGCTGGGCGTGCCGGCGGAGGATATCGTCTATGATTATGCCGGCCGGCGCACCTATGACAGTTGTTATCGGGCGCGGCACATCTTCGGCATCACCGATGCCGTCATCGTGACCCAGCGCTTTCATCAGCCCAGGGCGGTGTACCTCTGCCGGCAGATGGGCATCAATGCGGTGGGCATTACGGCCGATCTCCAGCCCTATCTGATGGAACAGTGGTACCGCCTGCGGGAACTGGCGGCACTGCTCATGGCCTGGGCGGACGTGCATATCCGCCGGCCGCTCCCCGTCCTGGGAGAACCGATCCCGATCGTATACGAGGATTCCAACAGCGTGATAGGAGGTATGCCATGAAGGTCACACGGGAGGCCGCGTGGGAGCTGTTGACGCAGAACACGAAGGACCCCAGCCTCATCAAGCACGCCTTGGCGGTAGAAGCGGCCATGCGTGCCTATGCCCGCCGCTTTGGGGAGGATGAGGAGTACTGGGCGGCGACAGCGCTGGTGCATGACCATGACTACGAGCAGAACCCCGACCCTTCGTCGCATCCTATGGCCGGCGCCAAGAACCTGGAGGCCCTAGGCTGGCCGGCGGATATCATCGAGGCGGTCAAGGGCCATGCCAAATACCTCAACGTGCCCCGCACCACACCTCTGGCCAAGGCGCTTTTCGCCGTGGATGAGCTGACCGGCCTGATTATCGCGGTGGCGCTGGTGCGGCCGAGCAAAAACATCGCTGATGTGACGGTCCAGTCCGTCAAAAAGAAGTGGAAAGATAAGGCGTTCGCCGCCGGCGTCAACCGCGCCGACATCGAACAGGGCGCGCAGGAGCTGGGTGTGGACCTGTGGGAGCACGTGAGCATTGTGCTGGAGGCGATGAAAGGCATCGCTGACAAGCTGGAGCTGGACGGCCGGCTGGCGCGCCAGTAGCCGGGACGCGGTGCGACGATGCGGGATGACGGGAAGCTGGCTTATCCCTTGACAGCGGCTTTGCTGTCGCTGTTCGCGGCGGCGCCGCTGGCGCGTCCGGGTTTCCCCCAAACTGCCGCTGGCTTTCGCCCCGTTTGGGCGCTGGAAGCGTTCGTGCACTGCGGCGGCTGGCCGGCGGTGGCGGAGCACGCCGGCCCGGCCGCGCGGGATGGGCTTCTCCCCCTGGTTTTTGCCGCGCTGGCGCGCTGGGCGGGCGCGTCCGCCGGCGATGCCGTGAAATGGTCACTGGCGCTGGCGACCCTGCTGGGCGGCCTGTTCCTGTACGGCTGGCTGGCCGGCCGCTGGGGCAGGCCAGCGGCCCTGCTGACGGCGGTGGTGTACACCTTCCTGCCGTACCGTTTGGCGGTCACATATGTAGCCGGCGGGGCCGGCGAACCCTGGGCGCTGGCGCTGTATCCCTTGGCCGGCTGGGCGCTCCACCGCTTTGCCCAGCGCCCGCGGCTCTCCTCGGGGACCGCCGCGCTTGCGGCCTGGGGCTTGCTGGCCCTCTCCCATCTGGGGCTGGCGGTCTGGTTCGCCCTGTTCGCGGCCAGCGCCCTGCTGTGGCGGTACCGCCGGCCGCTGGCGCTTCTGCCCCTTCTGCCGGCCGTTCCCCTGGGGGGCTGGGGCCTGCTGGCCGGCGGCACGGAGCGCTTCTTCGACCATTTCGTGTACGTCTATCAGCTTTTCTCCGCCGCCTGGAGCACGGTGCCCAGCTCCGCCGGCTGGAAGGACGAGATGCCCTTTCAGCTTGGCATCGCGCCGCTGGCGCTGGCCGGCCTTTCCCTGTTGGTCAGAGCCGGGGACGCCGATCGCCGCCGCACGAAGCGGGTACTGCTGGCCGGCGTCATCCTCTGCTGTCTGCTGACCCTGCCCATCAGCGCGCCATTCTGGCACATCTCGCGGCTGAACGCCCTGCTGGCGTATCCCTGGCAGTTGCTGGGGCTGGCCGGCCTGGCCCTGGCCCTGCTGGCCGGCAGTGCGGTGCGCGACGTGCCGGCGCTGGCGCGCATTCCCTGGCTGGCCGGCCTGGTCCTGATCGCCCTGCTGGCGGTGTATCCCTATCTCCAGCCGGCGTGGACGGAGGTACAGCCCCCTGATCGCCCGCTGGCGGTGCTGGGGGATCAGGCCGTCGCCCTGCTGGACTATTCGTTCCGCGGCGAGCTGGCGCCCGGCGGGGATATATCCCTCTCGGTGACCTGGCAGGCGCTCGACTGGCTGGACAGGGACTACACCGTGTTCGTGCAGGCGCTGGACGCCGGCAACACTATCTGGGGCCAGCAGGATATCCAACCGCGCGGCGGCGAACGTCCGACCAGCACCTGGGTTCCCGGCGAAATCATCACCGACACGTATGGCTTTCATATGAAGGAAGATGGGCCGCCGGCCGGCTACCGCGTCATCATGGGATTCTATGATGCGCAGACGGGCGAGCGCCTGCCGGTGGGGAAGGGGGACCATGTGGAGCTGGCATTCCCGCGGCCGGCCTATCCGCTTCCATGGCCGTGTGGGGAGGTCGGGCCGTGAGGCGCGAGCGCATCGGGTCGGCGGTGGACATATACATCTTTTTGGTAGCATTGGCCGGCCTCTTCGCCATCGGCCCGCTGTTACTGCCCGGCTATTTCTGGGGCGCCCACGACGCGCGCCACAGCGTGTACTTCCTGTTCGAGTTCGATCGCTCCATTCAGGAAGGCATCTTGTACCCGCGCTGGTCACCGGACTTTGCCTTCGGCTACGGCTATCCGTTCTTCAACATTTACGCCCCGCTGGCTTTTTACATCGGGGAAGGGTTCCATCTGTTGGGGCTGGGGTTTGAGGATGCGGTCAAAGCGGTCTTCGGCCTGGCGCTGATGCTCTCCGGGCTGGGGATGTACGGCTTCCTGCGCCGGCCGCTGGGCCGGCGGGGTGCCCTGCTGGCGGCGGTTGCCTACATGTATGTGCCGTATCATCTCTTTGACATGTATGTGCGGGCGGCGCTGGCGGAGTCCTTGGCGCTGGCTGTCATCCCCTGGGTCTTGTGGGGGTTCCATGAGATGGTCTGGCGGCCGCGATTTGCCAGCGTGGCCGGCGCCGG